>NZ_JBVJHZ010000006.1:0-191687 GCF_055586545.1 Glycomyces sp. NPDC050141
CGTGCGCCGTGCTTCCTGTCCCCCTCTATGTGGGGGGGGACATGTGCGCCTCGTTGGAGAACCCCCTCCCCCCCCCCCTCCTCCCCCCCCCCCCCCCCCACACCCCCCCCCCCCCCCCCCCCCCCCCCCCCCCCCCCCCCCCCCCCCGCGACCTTCCCCGGCCAGGTCGACGCCCGGGACTAGGGTGGGCCGCATGCCGACGAGCGACCCCACCTCCGCCGAGATAGCAGCGATGCCGAAGTCGGAATTCGCGTTCCCCGGGCCGCTGCGCGATCAGCTGGTAGCGGCGATCCTCAACGGCGCCAAGACTTCCACGACCGGACTCGTGATCGACTACGAGCACGAGGACGAGCCGCTTCCTGAGGTCGGCGAGCGGGCGGTCGTCGTCGACTCGGACGACCGGCCCGTCGCGGTCATCGAGACCACCGAGGTGCGTGTCGTGCCGCTGGAGGCGGTCGACTTCGCGCACGTCGTGGACGAGGGTGAAGGCGACCGCAGCATCGCCGAATGGCGGGCCAACCACGAGTCGTTCTGGCACAGCGCCGAGATGCGCGAGGCACTGGGCGATCCTGAGTTCACTGTGGACGACTCGACTTTGGCGGTGCTGCAACGGTTCCGCATGGTCGCCGATCTGCGTGGAGACCGGTCATGACCACCGCTGAGATGCGAATCCCTTCGCGCCCACCTGTTGTCGGCCAGGCATCCGCAGTTCTATGGACGGCCGCAGCGCTGTTCGCGGTGGCGTGCGCTGTAAAGGCGACCATGTACTGGTCGTTCAGCGAGGTCGGCAAAGACGCGCAGTACCGCGTGGCCATCATGAACAACTACGACCCCGACCTGCTGGAGTACGTGCCGGCCTTCTACGGCGTCGCCGAGTTCCTGGTGATCCTCTGCTACGCGTTCTCCGTGCTCTGGTTCGCGCTCGCTGCCCGAAGCGCCTCCCGCGGCGGCCGCCGCTCGCTTACAGGGACAGTGCTCGCCACGGTGAACGTCGCGCTCGGGCTGGCATTCCAACCGCTCGTGTGGTTCAGCCTGCCGGATGATGGCGATGTCTTGGGCCAGTTGGTGAAGGACCGGATGTCCGAGGAGACGCCGTGGTGGGCCCACGCCGGTGACGCACTCGCGGTGATCGCCTTCATCATCGCCATTGACGCGATCGTGAAGCTCTGCACCAGCGACGCCCGCTGGTTCCGGGGTGCGCTCGAATAGCGATCACGCCCAGGGCGCTGACGGCTCGCTCAGGTCCAGCTCTTTCACGGTCCAGTAGCGGAACTCGCGGTTGCCGCGAGGAGCCACCAGCCGATAGTTCCCCGGAATCGACTGGTCGAACAGCATCTTCCGGAAGATCGCCCCGCTCAGCAGCACATCGCCTAGGAAGACCGCGCGCTCGAACTCGACGGACTCATGGAAGTGCACCTCCCTGAAGCTCGACCCGGCCTGGCACACGGTCGCACGGAACATCGTGTGGCCCTTGAACATGGACTGATCGAAATCGACGCCCGACTCGAACGTGCAGCGATCGAAGTTCACCCAGTCGAAGCCGACGTCCGTGAAGTTGGCACCGCTGGCGAAATGCGCCCCTTCGAACTTCGCCCATGCCTCAAAGCGCGCCAGTTCGAAGTCCGCGCGGTCCTGGAACGTCGAGCATGAGAAATCGGTGTAGGCGTGGAACACCGTCCCTTCGAAGATCGCCTTGCCTTCGAAAACCGCTTCCGCGAAGCGAACCTCGTGGAACTCGGTCAGGGTGCAGTCGAGAGTCCAGGCGATCCTCACGCGCTCGAACCCTGCGATCCCCTGGAACCTCGCATGCTCGAACTCAGCGGTCGCCCAGAAAATGGTCTCGGTGAAGTCGACTGCATCACCGAATACCGCATAAGGGAACTCCGCTAGCCCCTCGAATACGGCATCGTTGAACCAGGCCGGCCCTTCGAACACAGTGCGGTGGAAGGAGGCGCTGCTCAGGAAGCGGACGCCGTCGAAATTGGCGCTCCGCAGTCGGCAGTCGCTGAAGTCGACGGCGGGCAGCACCGCGCCCTCCAGATCGAGACGGGTATGGCTCCAGTAGTTCCGGGGTCCGAGCTTTCGTTTCAACCGCCGCTCCAGGATCTCCAGGGCGAACACCCGGATCTCGCGTTCGGGGTCCACCGCTGGATCCGCATACGGGTCGTAAGGGCGGCGCAGGTAGGAGCAGATCTCGTCGAGGACCAGTTGACGGAGCTCTTCGTGCTGCTCGCCGAGGCGCTCCAGGTTGTAGAGGCCGCCTCTGCGAATGGTGTGGTCGCCCGATGAGAGTTGTTCCACCGCTTGCATTCTGAGTTCGGTGATGCGCTGCTGGGTGCTGTGGTACTCGTCGTGCTGCTGGCGTCTGAAGCTCAAGACCAGTGCCGACGCGGCGCCGATCCCGGCGGCGACGGTGAGCGTGGCGCGGACCGTGTCGAGCCGCATCTTCGCGATCTCCAGGTCGGCCTGGGCGTCGCCCGCTGTGCGGAGGGATTCGATCTCAGTCATCTGAAGCTCGTAGTAGCACCAGCCGCCGATGAGGATGAGCACGAAGACGACCAGCAGGATCCAGGAGCGGATCGGGCGTGGGCGCCACGGCTGCTTCGGAACATCCGGGGAGCGGCTGACCTGCGCGTTGTCGATGCGCAAGAGGACCCGGAGGATCCAGTGGGCGAGGGGTCGCAGACGCATGCCCCCAGCCTACGGAGCCGCCGTATCGCTTGCGGTCCAAGATGTTCGATCGGGTGAACCGGCAACGAAGTCCCTTGCGGCGGAGACGCAGACGGCCGAGGATGGAGGGATGTCAGTCGAGATCATCGCGCTGTTCGCGGATTGGGAAGCCGCCGTCGCGGCGTACCGGGAGTCGGGCACCGACTTCTACTGGGACCCTTTCGAACGCGACGAGGAGCCGACGTTCGCAGAGGTGGACGACCTGGGCGGGTTCAAGCGGTTCCTCGGAACGGAGAACTTCTATTTGCAGCTGGAGGACGAGCTGGCCCCGGCCGACCGCGAACGCGTCGAGCCGTTCATGCGCCTCATCGGTGCGTATCGCATCGCCCAGGACTGGAAACGGTATGCCCACGACGACATCGTCACCGACTCCGACGGGCCGCCGCCGGAGGACCACATGTTCTCCATGCGACCGTCGAAGGTGGCGCACGCTCTCGAAGTGGCGCAGGGGATTCCGTGGGAGGAGGTCGAAGCGGCGTGCGAGCGGCTCGACCTTGCAGCGGGGGGGGGAACGATGTTTGGACCGTCAGTTCATACGACCAGTTCGTGTGGATCCTGACGACTTATATCAACTGGATGAAGCGCGCCGCAGCTGACGGACGAGGTCTCATCGTCCTCGCCAGCATCCGAGCGCTGACGCATGGGCGAGTTTGAGCGAAATTCTCCGGGCCCCGTCCCCCTCGTGATCGGCTGAGCATCGGCAACTCGCGGGACGGCCGCACCGGCCGCGGCCTAAGACCCGGCACCCGCGCCGCCGCAGTCATTCCCTGTGCAATCCGCCGAGCAGATCCCCGGCACTGAGATGACCGCGACCGTGGCCGCGATCGCGACGTGGCTGGAGTACGGCCGCTACAGGATCACCGGAGCGGTCAAGTTCACATGCCCTCCAGTCAGCGACTCCGTCCCTCCACCAATGGTCAGCGAGTCATCGCGGCAGCTCGCAAGAGTGGTCCGCGACCGAGCCGCAGCCCTGCACGTTGCCGGTAGTGACAACAGAACTCAACCTCGAAGGCCAGGCTGCGCCCGATGACGCCGGGCAGTTCCACATCGAAGGCGTCTCGTACTGCTCGTCGTTTGGGAGGAACGCGGACGGCCCGCGACCGAACACGGTGGTCTTGGAGTACAGCAGCAGCTCCCAACTCTGGCAAAGCGGTCCATCGCTGTCGTTTACGGCTGGGGTCAATCAGGTCCAGAGCGTCACAGTAGAAGGCACCGTCAGCACCGACGGCTCACTCCAGTTGCGGCTGAAAACCGACACCACAACGGGAGACACCGTCTCCGTGCCCCGACCCGCCGACCCGCAGTAACCCGATAAGGAAGCCGGGCCCCTGCCGCGTGGCAGGGCCCGGCTTGCTGCCCGCCCGCGAACGGTACGCGCCGACGCATGGTCTCGCGTTCGTTTCGTCTGGGCAGGTTGGTGGTTCATCAGGTGCCGATGGCGCGGACGGCCCCCGCCTGAGCGCTTGCGTTGGCGGGGGCCGGTTTCGGGCCCGGGCGGCTAGGCTTCGCAGTTGTCCGGGTCTCGACGGTGGTGCAGGTGTCGGAGCCTTCGCCGCCCTTGCCGGTGTCGCCGGGGGTTTCGGTGTCGTTGGCGCCGCCGTCGATCTTGTCGTCGCCGTCGATGTTGTCCGCCCCGCCGCCGCCGACGAAGCGGTCGTTGCCGGGTTCCGCCGCGAACGTGTCGGGGCCGTTGCTGCCTTGGATGTCGTCGTTGCCTTCTCCGTCAGTAGCAAGGCAGCCGGAGCTTTCGTCGTTGACGCAGACGATCCTGTCGTTGCCCCCGCCTCCTGTGATCGTGTCCGAACCGGATTGGTGTTGTCCCAGGTTGATCCCGTCGTCGCCGTCGCCTGCGTCGATCCAGTGGTCACCCGCCCCACCGAGGACTTGGTAGTCGCCGCTGGTCGCGCAGAGGGTGTCGTTTCCACCCTCACCCCGAACCTGCTGCCCCGCAACAGTGGCCACGATGACGTCGTCGCCAGGACCGCCTATCAGGTTGTCGTCAGCTCCGACGATGGTGGCTGCCTTGCCGTTGCATGTCTGCTACGCCTGGGCCGGGCCGCCGGTGGCGAGCAGCGCGCCCGCCACGACCATCGCCCCGACGGCCGCCAGCATCGGCGTCCGCGCGAACCTCCCCCGCATGTCGCCTCCTTCTTCTCTGATGCACGATGGCATAACTGTCATGGTTTGGAATGAAATTGACACTGGCTGTGGCGTACCGACGACCGGGCCCATGCGGTGCAGAACGGGTGCGAGGTAGGGGATTTCGGGGGCTGCGGGCGTGGGCGGTTTCGGGTAAGGTCCGGCATGTCGGACCTGGGCCTCAGGCGCGGGTGCGGTGCTCTGTGCTCCCCGGAACGGAAGGCCCCCAATGGCATCCATTGATGAAGTCATGTCCTCCCTCAGTGCCAACGCGAACGCGGTGACTGAGGTGCAAGGCCAGATCGAAGGCTCCAAGGCGATCGTTGAAGAGACCTTGGGTCAGTTGCAGGCTCTGAATGTGGAGGGTGCGGCTGCGGCGCTCGGTGCGTGCAAGGACCAGGTCGAGGAGTGCAGCGCCTTGGCTGCTGCGTTGCAGAACAAGCTCAATGAGGCGCTGAGCATGGCTGCTGCGGCCAAGTCGCAGTAACCGGTCATGGCGAGTCTCAACGATGTGGCCGCAACGATCGAGGCCACCAGGTCCTCGGTCGAAGCGGTCGCCGGGCCGATTAATTCGTCGAAAGGGCAGGCCGAGCATTCGGCTGCGGCCGTGGGCGGGCTCGGTGTCGAAGGCGCCTCGGCGCGTCTGCGGGAGGTTGTCGGCAAGATCGAGGAAGCCGAATCGATCAGGGTTGTCCTGCAAGGCGCCCTGGTCAAGGCCCATTTTCAGGTGATGTCGGCCATCCATGGCACCATGGGACCAGGAGCAAGAGGTTCTACCTCGTCCGTCATCGGCAACGATGACGGAACCACCTCCTGGCACGGCACGATTGACGGCATCAAGACCGAGATCGTCTACGGCCACCAGCCTGAAATCGATCCTGGGCCGAGTGGCGGTGCGCTTCTCGAGCCTCGCCGTCCGAAGAATCAGGCGGCGGCGTTCCTACAGACAATGGTTCGGGAAGACGCCACCGATCCCGCGAAGAGCGTGGGCAACGCGATGGATCCGCTTGGGGCCCTCTTCAGCCGCGAAGCCCCACCTGCCCCCGCCTCAAGCTCGACAACCGCTCCGGAATCCGGGATGTTCGTCGAGGGGGCCGGTTGGATCGCCGAGATTCGCCAGCCCGCGGCGGAGGTTCGCGCGGAACCGATGCCGACGATGACCACCGGCAACCTGCTCGAGATGGCCGTGGTGACCGCGGCCGTGATGATGAAGACCGGCATGGCCGTGACAAGTAAGATCGACAACCTGAGGACCATTGCGAAGGAGCACAAACGAGATGGCGATTAGCGACGAAGAACGAATCGTGCGGTCAGCGTTTGCTGCTGCGGCGCAGTTGCCGAAGGACGCTATCGCGAAAATCGGCGACAACCGCACCCTGATGCTCCTCAGCGCGGCAACGACCGCTGCAATCCTGCGAAAGTACTCATCGCTTCCAGACCTTCCGCGCATCCGCGAGTTCGTCGAAGTGCTTCAGGCGCGGTTTCCGGATGCAGCGCATGTCATCAAGCCCATCGTTATCGAGGCCCTGATCCGCTTCGCATTCGGTGATATGAAGGTAATCGACGGCATCGAGCCCAGCGACCTCCAGACTGCGGTCTTCTTCCTTCCCTACGCCATCGTGTCCGAGGAGTACATCTCGGGAGAGCCGCTCGATCAGCTCGTTGCTGAAGTACTGAAGGCCGTGGACGAAGAAGCGTAGATTCACCCGAAAGACGGTAAGGGGTTTGGGGGACAAGGCCGATGGCCTTGTCCCCCAAACCTTTTCAGATTCCCTCTAGACGCTTGTGTCTCGTAAGTTGACACGTAAGATTTCGGTGAGTCACTATCGAGGGAGTGTCCTTGCAATCGCAAGAGAGCCAAGGTCTTACGTCTCGAACGGAGCTTGTTACGTCGCATCCGGAGAATATCGAAGCCTTTAGATAGGCCAGAATACTTTCAGTCGCCCGGTGGTCCAGGACTACCAATCACGTTCCACCGGGCGACCTAACACATGAAGGAGTACTTCCGTGTCGTCCACGACGATACGCTATTCGGGCGTACCTGAAAACAGCCATTCCGGTGACCTCACCGACCGCAAACCCGGCCGCATCACCGACCACAACCTCGACTCCACCGTGACCGATCCGGCCGCTCTTCTCGAGCGTGCAGACGGCTACTACGACTGGGCGGGTCGCCGCCTGTTCCTGTCCGACGGGTCTCCGGACCCTCTGACACCGGGCGCATACCGCTACCGAGCGAGCCCCGACTACTGCGACCTCGAAGCGCCCGAAGGCGACCCGTCGTCTCCACGCTACGAACCGCCGCACCTGCGTCACCAGCCCGGCGACACCTGGCTAATCGATCGGGACCGCCCCTACGACCCCGAAGACCCGGGCCCGTTCGGGTCCCCCGGGTGGCGTCCCGACCCCCGTACGGGCCGCCACCGCCGCGACGAACTCCCCGACCCGATCCCGCTCTGGGAGGCAACACCACCGGGCCGCGACCAGGGCACCGGCCCGAGCGTCGGCCGCGAGCGCTCACCGAGATCCGACCACGAACCCGAGTCGGGTCGCGGCCGCGAATCCGTCCTGCGCCGTCGACCGACAGTCCGCGAAGCGGGCTCCGAACCGAGCCTCGGTCTCGACCTCGAACCGGCCCCCGGCTCCGAACCGAGCCCCGAACCGCAAGCCGGAGCGTCCGTCCCTCCCTGGCGGCCGAGGCGGCACATCCTGCGCGGCTCGCCTGACCCCGAAGAGCCGCAAGGCGACCGGAGCGGTGACCGCGAGTCCGGAGGAACCGGCGGGCCCGGGACCGATTGGCCCGGGACCGGTGAGCGCGGGACCGCCGAGCGCGGGTCCAGTGAGCGCGGGTCCAGTGAGCGCGCGGCTGATGGTCGCGGGCCCGGCAGGCCCGGGACCGGGCCGCGTCCCCGGTTCCCGGTCGAACCCGACAAGCCCAGCCCGGGCCCGCGCGACCGCTCGCGCTTCTGGTCCGAGGCCGACCGCAATCCCAGCCGCGATCCCAACCGCGCCACCGATCCCGACACCGATCCCGACACCGGCCGCTCCACCGATCGCGGCACCTGCAAGGCCCGCGCGGACGCGCCGGAACCAACCCCGGCCGTCGCTCCGCAACCAAACCCGGCCGTCGCCCCACCCGATCCGCCGCACCGGTTCGGCAAGCTCCGCGAAGACGCCTGGGTCCGGTTCATCGAAGACTCCGAGCACCTCGCGGCCGCCAACCGCGCCAACCTGTCCGCCCTCGAACGCGAATGCGGGTGGCAGATCGCGGTGTGGGTCCGCTTCTTCCGGTGGCTCGCCGCACTCGTCCGAAGCCTCGGCCGCGCACCAGACGAACCCGACCGCTCCCCAAGCGAACCCGGTCGGGGTCCGAACGAACCCGGTCGGGGTCCGAACCGCGATGGCGCACAACCCGATCCGGAACAGGCCGACTCCCGCCAGCGAGTCCCCGCCCAGCGCCGGGAGGTCTGGCGGCCCGGTCGTTCGGTGGTCGCTCCGGACCGGCATACGTACCTCGCCGCCCGAACCGCGCGATTCGCACAAGCCTTGCGCGGCGCGCAACGCGCGCAAGCGGCACCGTCGATGCCCGCGTCGCGAACGGCACCCGGGGGTGCGGCATGGGCGTAGGCCGACTCGCACCGCATCGCGTTCGCGCCCGATACGTGAAGGCGCTCAAGGAGATCCCGCTGCCGGTGCGCTCGTTTGCCGGGATCGACCCGGCCGAGCTGACCCAGGTCGGCGAAACCCGGATCGCGGGCCACCTCGTGGAGTTCGGCATCCTCGCGGGCACAGCGCGCCTGTGGGTCCTGCTCCCCGAACGCGTCCCGCCGGTGGTCGGCTACCTGACCGGCCTGGAGTGCGCCGACTTCAACAGCACAGGTGGAGACGGTTCGCCCGAACTCCACATCACCGAGACCGAGTACCTCGAATGGGCCCGCCACACCGGCCGGGCCGCCCGCATCAAACAGGAAGCGCTCGCGGCCTGGCAAGCGGCCCAACGGGAATGCGAAGGATGAGACCGACCATGCACAACCATGAACCCAGCTCCGCAACCGACCCCGCGCCGGAACCCGCTCCGAGCGCCGTCGACCGGTTCCGGACCCATGCCGTCGCGCGGCTGCGCGGCGACAGCGCCGAAGCCGCGCGGATCGCGTCCGGTTTCGCCCCGAGCGAGCAGCGGCTGCACCTGCTTTTCACACAGTCGCTGTTCGCCGGAGTCGTCGTCGAGACGATGGGCGCCCAGCCCGACCCCGCCGACCTGGCCGAGTTCACCAAACGCCTGCACGACAAGCACTCCCGCGAGGATACGAGCACCGGGACGGCGTTCGTCGCGCTGCGGGCCGAGGCGATGGTCCGGTCGCTCCTCGGGGAGGAGTTCCTGCTGTTCGAGATCCCGTACGGCGAACAGTCCGGCTACATGTGGGCGGTGATGGCGGAACTGTGCGGCCCCGACCCGAGCGAAGAGCAGCTGGCCGCGTACTTCCGCACGGCCGCCGAGTTCGCGAGCGACGGCGTCGGCAGCGCCGAGGCGGTCGTCAGCTCGTACATCGAAGCCTTCGGCAAGCCAGCCGACGAAACCGACGCACCCGAAACGGAGGCCGCCGAATGAAACCCGACGAATACCACCGCGCCCACCTGGCCGCGCTCCTCCAAGGCGACCCGGCCGCCGCCGCGAAGCAGCGCCAGTGGTTCGGCCCGCACGACCACGACACCGCCGTCCTGCTCCTGCGCGCGGCCGCCGCCGTCTGCCTGGAACCGCGCTTCGGCCCCGGGGCCGGACTCGGCGCGGGCCCGGTCGACTGGGATGAACTCCCGGCCTTCATGGCCGAGATCCGCCGCGCGGGCCTCGGCACCGAACCGCTGCCGGACTTCCTCGCCGTCGAAGCCGCCGTCCGCTCCCTCTACGGCGAACCGCACCTGCTCGAACCGCTTACAAGGCAAGCGAAGAGCGCCGCGCTCTACACGATCGTCCAACACCAGGTCCGCGCCCGCCCGTGGCTCAGAGCCAACACCGACACCGTCATCGACCGGGCCAAGACCATCGCCACCACCTGGCTCATCGGCTAGCGATCACTCCGGTCGAGTGTCGGACTTCGAGAGCGAGGACCACGATCCGCGCGTGAGATGATGAACGGGCCCGCACCGGTCTATCTGGCGCGGGCCCCTGCAGGTTCCTGGTCGCACAGGTCCTTGCGGTGGTAATCGGATATGCGGCCCGCTGCCGCTCATCGTTGTGGGCGGCAGCGGACGTACTACTCCTCGAAGTAGAACGTGTCGGAGCAGGCCTCGACCGCCCCGTTGTTGAGGGTGCAGGCGTACCAGTACGGCCCGGTCTCGTCGACGACGTTGGAGGAGAAGGAGATCGTCTCGCGGCTGCCGTCGCCGACGCTCTTCGTGATGGTCTGACCGTCGTACCAGGCGGTCACGCGGAAGGTCTTGCCGTCTCCGGCCTCCCCCACCACCCAGATGTTGTCGTAGTCGATGCTGTGGTCGTCGTCGGCATAGTCGTTCCACTCGACGTATCCGGAAGCGAAAGTGACGCGGTAGCCGTCAGGCGTCTCGACGGCGGACAGCGGGGTGACGTCGCTGGCGTTGGTCAGCGGCTCGAGGGTGGCAGCCGGTTCCGCGCTCGCGCTCGTTCCGGTGAGGCCGAGCGCGCCGAGAGCGGCGACGCCGACGACGAGGATGCGTTGCAGTCGATTCAAGACAGGGACTCCTTGTTTCGATGAGGTGGACGCAGCCGCTGCGCCCCAAGCGATCTGGTGACCGCTTCGGCGCACAACGTAACATTCTCCCTCAACGTAGACAAGGGATCTAAACTATTTCATGAACTTTCCTTGCAAAAACGCGAAAAGCCTTGGAATGCAAGGATTCGGGCGACGACCTTCAGCGACTGTCCAAGGAGGTCAGCGGCGGTCAAACCGATCCTGAGTCCACTTGCGCGCGCGAGAACGGCAGGTGAACTCGACTCGGTCCGAGGGGTCAGACGTTGCGGTCCCAGATCATTCGGAGGCCGTGGAGGGTCAGGTTGGGTTCGTAGTGGGTGACCGTCTCGCACTGCTCGATGACGACCGGGGCGAGGCCGCCCGTGGCGACGACCGCCGTGGGGGTCGTGCCGAGTTCTTCGGTGATGCGGCGGACGAGGCCGTCCACTTGGGCCGCAGTGCCGTAGACCATGCCCGACTGGAGGCACTCCACAGTGTTCTTGCCGATGACGCTGCGGGGCTTGACGAGCGGGATCTTCAGGAGGTTCGCGGCGCGGGAGGCGAGCGCGTCGATCGAGATCTCGATGCCCGGAGCGAAAGCGCCGCCGAGGAAGTCGCCGTGCTCGGAGATCACGTCGATGTTCGTGGAGGTCCCGAAGTCCACGGTGATGCACGGGCCGCCGTAGAGGTGGAAGGCCGCGTGCGTGTTCGCGATGCGGTCCGGCCCGGCCTCGCGCGGGTTGTCGATGCTCAGGCGCACACCGGTCTTGATGCCGGGCGCGATCTGCACGAGGTGCGCGTGCGGGTAGTACCGCTGCACCATCTTCGCGACTTCGGCGCCCTGCTGGGGCACAGTGGACGACAGCGCGATGCCGCTGAGGTCCACGCCGTCGCCGTCGAGGAGGGCGCGGAAGGTGAGCCCCAGCTCGTCGGCGGTGGCGTGCGGATCGGTGCGGATCCGCCACGAGTGCTTGAGGGTCTCGCCCTCGAACACGGCGAGCACCGTGTTGGTGTTCCCGATGTCGACGCACAGCAGCACGGTCTACTCCTCGAAGTCGAGTCCGATGTCCAGAATGGGCGAGGAGTGGGTGAGCGCGCCGACCGAGATGTAGTCGACGCCGGTGGCGGCGTAGTCGACCGCCGTGTCGAGGGTGATCTGGCCCGTGGCCTCCAGCTCGGCGCGGTCGCCGACGGCCTCGACGACCTCGGCGAGCTCCTTGGGGCTCATGTTGTCGCACAGGAGGAACACGGCCCCGGCGGCGACGGCTTCGAGCGCCTCGTCGAGGGTCTCGACCTCGACCTGGATGTCGATCTCGGGCTCGGCGGAGCGGACGGCCGCGAAGGCCTCGCTGATCGACCCGGCCGCTTCCTTGTGGTTGTCCTTGATCATCGCCACGTCGTACAGGCCCATGCGCTTGTTGTCGCCGCCTCCGGCACGCACCGCGTACTTCTCGAAGCCGCGCAGGCCGGGGGTGGTCTTGCGGGTGTCGAGGACGGTGGTGTGCCAGTCGGCCAGGACGTCCGCGAAGCGGCGGGTGTGGGTGGCGATGCCGCACATGCGGCACAGCAGGTTCAGGGCGGTGCGCTCGGCGGCGAGGAGCGAGCGGGTGGGGCCGGAGACGCGGGCGAGGACCTGGCCGGCGCGGATGCGCGCGCCTTCCTTTGCGAGGTAGGTGAACTCGACGTCGCCGGGCATGGCGTGGAAGACCGCGTGCGCGACCGGGAGGCCCGCGAGGAGGCCGTCGGCGCGGGCCGTTACGGCCACAGTGGACTTGTGCTCGGGCCCGAAGATCGACTCGGAGGTGACGTCGCGGCGGGCGTGCGAGAGGTCTTCGTCGAGGTAGTCCTGGACCGCGACGTACACGTCCTCGGGGTCGAGGCGGAGGGCGAGCAGGCGCTCGTCCAGTCCGGCCCCGCCGGGCGCTTCAGCGAATCGGCTCATGCGATGGGCTCCCAAGTGGTTTCGAGCTCCCCGTCGGAGCTGATGGAGAGGTTGAGGTGGCCGAGCCAGTCGGGTTCGGCGTCGGGAAAGTCCTCGCGCCAGTGGCTGCCCCGGGTCTCGCGCCGCCGGTGGGCGGCAGCGGTGACCGCAGCGGCGACGGTGAGCAGGTTCGTGGCCTCCCATGTGGCCGGTCGCGGACGTCCGGACACATTGTCCCCCAAGCTGGTGAGCGACGCTGCGGTGGCCTCCAGTGACGCTTCGGAGCGGAGGACCCCGGCCCCGGCGGTCATGGCCTCCTGGATCGGGGCGCGGGAGGTCGTGGAGCAGACGTCGCCTTCCCCTTCGGGCGCTTCGGGGATGCCGGGGCTGGGCTTGTGCTCGGCGAGGTCGTCGGCGATGCGCTGGGCGAAGACGAGCGCTTCGAGCAGCGAGTTGGAGGCGAGCCGGTTCGCGCCGTGCAGGCCGGTGCAGGCGGCCTCTCCGGCCGCGTAGAGGCCGGGAACGCTGGTGCGGCCGAACAGGTCCGTGCGGACGCCGCCGGAGGAGTAGTGGGCGGCGGGCGCGACCGGGATCATGTCGACGACCGGGTCGATGCCGAGCGCGCGGCACGAGGACGTCACCGTGGGGAAACGCGTCTCCAGCATTTCCTTGCCGAGGTGGCGGGCGTCGAGCCACACGTGCGACTGGCCTTCGGCGCGCATGCGGGCGGTGGCGGCCTTCGCGACGACGTCGCGGGGCGCGAGCTCGGCGAGCTCGTGCGCGCCGAGCATGAAGCGGTCGCCGGAGTAGTCGCGCAGGTGCGCGCCCTCGCCCCGGATGGCCTCGGTGATCAGGGGTTGTCGGTCCCCCCCGATACCCTCGAGGAACAAGGCGGTCGGATGGAACTGGACGAACTCGAGGTCGGTCACAGTTGCCCCGGCCCTGAGGGCCAGCGCCACACCGTCGCCGATGGACACGGAGGGGTTGGTGGTGGACTGGAAGATCTGACCGAGGCCGCCGGTGGCGAGCACGACCGCGCGGGCCTCGACGCCGCCCACACCGTGCTCGACGCCTTCGCCGAGGACGTGGAGGCTGACGCCCGCGGCATGGCCTTTGGCGTCGGTGAGCAAGTCGAGGACCATGGCGTGCTCGATGATGCGGATCCACGGGTCGCGCAGGACCGCGGAGTGGAGGGCGCGCTGGATCTCGGCGCCGGTGGCGTCGCCCCCGGCGTGCACGATGCGGCGGGCGCGGTGGCCGCCTTCGCGGGTGAGCTGGAGTGAGCCGTCCGGGTGCCGGTCGAACTCGGTGCCGAGGTGGATGAGGTCGGCGATGCGGGCAGGGCCTTCGGTGACGGTGACGTCGACCGCGGCCGGGTCGCAGAGGCCGACCCCGGCGATCTGGGTGTCGCGCGCGTGGGCTTCGGGGGTGTCGACGGGGTCGAGGACGGCCGCGACGCCGCCTTGGGCCCAGCGGGTGGAGCCGTCGTCGATGCGGACCTTGGTGACCACGGTGACGTGGAATCCGGCCCGGCGCAGGTTGAGGGCGCAGGTGAGCCCGGCGACGCCGGAGCCGATGACGCACACGTCGGTGGTCTCGGTCCAGGACGGGGCCGCGGCGCGCATCCGCCGCGGGAGGCGCGGCAGGTCCGGCAGTGGCACTGAGTGAGGCGTGGTCGCGGGTGACACGTGCCGTTGCCCTTCTAGCGGTGGTCCCCGGCGGTCCGGGGGCCTGGTGTTCTCGCGGACGGCCCCAAGCCGGGGCCGCCCGCAACAGTACTGCTAATCGCGGCGCGAGGCGCGTCGCACGAAGTCCGCGAGGTCGGCGGACTGCTGGACGCGCGACTCCTCGTGGACGTACATCATGTGCCCGGCGGGGTAGGTCTTCGTCTCGATGCGCTCGCGGTCGGCGAGCGGGATCTCCAGGTGGTCGAGGGTGTACTCGATCGCCTCGATCGGGACGCCGCCGTCGTAGCGGCCCATCGCGATGTGCACCTGCAGGAACGGGTTGAGCCGCATGGCGTTGCCGAGCTTGCCGATGACGTCGACGGCTTCGCCCTCGAACTCCTTGTACGACCACGGGTGCACCGCGCGCGACAGGCGCTCGTACACGTGCTCGTTCTCGTATTCGAGCTCGGAGCGCAGGTAGTACTGGAGCGCGGCCGTGTACGGGCCGTCCGTGCCGACCAGGAACGGGTCGTACGGCATGCGCTCGTGCGTGTAGTGGTCGGCGGGCCCGGTGAAGCGGGTGTCGAGGCGGCCGGTGACCAGGCGCTGGTGGCGCAGCAGCTCGGCGTAGTACCGGGTGTGCTCCAGGCGCAGGTTGGCGCGGTCGACGTAGTCCTCGCTCACCCCGGCGAGCGAGGCGATCTTGGCGACGGCAGCGGCGCGCTCCTCGGGGGCGAGGTTCTGGCCCTTGGCGAGGATGCCGCGGAACTCGTCGGCGTAGGCGCGGGCCTCGCCGACGACGTCTTCGAGGGTCCGGTCCGGGTGCAGCCCGTGGTAGTGCGCGGTGGCCGCGTACGTGGGCAGGAACAGCGGGTCGGGCAGCTCGGAGCGGCTGGCGTGGTAGAGCGTCTCGGTGTTGAACGCGGGCGCGATGAACATGACGCCGTTGAGGAACAGGCCGAAGCGCTGCTGGAGGTATTCGGCGAGGGCGCCGCCGCGGGTGCCGCCGTAGGACTCGCCGATGAGGAACTTCGGGGAGAGCCAGCGGTTGTGGCGGGTGGTCCAGAGGCGGATGATCTCGCCGACGGACTCGATGTCGCGGGTGAACCCGTGGTAGTCCTTGGCCTTCTCGCCTTCGACGGCGCGCGACCAGCCGGTGGAGACCGGGTCGATGAACACGAGGTCGGTGTGGCGCAGGAGGGATTCCTCGTTGTCGAGGAGGCCGTACGGGGGCGGGGTGAGGTTCCCGGCGTCGCCGGAGTCGACGCGGCGCGGGCCGAGGAGGCCCATGTGCAGCCAGATCGAGGAGGAGCCGGGGCCGCCGTTGAACGCGAAGGTGACGGGGCGTTCCTTCACGTCGGCGTCGTTGAGGGTGTACCAGGTGATGGAGACCTCGGCCTTGGGCTTGCGGCCGTTGAACTTGTCGTCCTCGGTGATCTCCTCGCGGAGCACGATCCGCCCGGTGGTGGCGGTGTACGCGAGTTTGCCGAGGGTGTGGTGGGTGGTCTTGAGGTCGTCGGCGGGTTCGGGCTTGTCGGCCTTCTTCGCGTCCTTCTCGGCGCCGTTGTCGGCGTCCTCGTGCTTCGGTTCGTCGGTCATGCGAACAGAACTTACCGCGCGGCTAGTGGCGACGCCACAGGGTTGCCCGCGGTGCCGGGCGCGGGGTGCGCCTTGTCCGCGTTGACCTCGATGATCTCGTTGCGCTCGTTCACGTGGACCACGGTGGGTTCGAACGCGCGCGCTTCGGCGTCCTCCATCTGCGCGTAGGAGATGAGGATCACAAGATCGCCGGGTTGGACGAGGCGGGCGGCGGCGCCGTTGATGCCGATGACGCCCGAGCCGCGCTCCCCGGCGATCGTGTAGGTCTCCAGGCGGGCGCCGTTGGTGATGTCGACGATGGCGACCATCTCGCCGTCGAGGATGTCGGCGGCGTCGAGCAGGTCCGCGTCCACGGTCACGGAACCGACGTAGTGGAGGTCGGCCTGGGTGACGGTGGCGCGGTGGATCTTGGACTTGAACATGGTCCGGATCATCGGGCGTCTCCAATTACTACGGGGGCGTTGTCGATCAGGCGGGTCGTGCCCGCCTTAGCGGCGATGAGCAGCCTCGCGGGCCCCTGTGCGGGGGCCTCGCCGAGGTCGTTGGCGCGGACGACGACGTAGTCGACGTCCAAGCCGGGCTCGGCGGCCAGGGTCTGCTGTGCCGCGGCGAGCGGGTCGGGCGAGTCCTGCGCGGCCGTGATGGCGCGCGGGAGGGCAAGGGCGGCAGCGCGTTCGGCCTCGGAGAGGAACACGTTGCGGCTCGAGCGGGCGAGGCCGTCGGCTTCACGGTCCGTGGGGACGGCGACGACGTCGATGCCCATGTCGAGGTCGCGGACCATGCGCCGGACCATCGCGAGCTGCTGGAAGTCCTTCTCCCCGAAGCAGGCCGCGTCGGGCCGCGTCAGGTGGAACAGCTTCGAGACGACGGTGAGCACGCCGGTGAAGAACCCGGGTCGCGATGCGCCCTCGAGGATCTCGCCGTCCGGTCCGGCGTGGACAGTGGTGAGGCCGTCGCGGCCGTCCGGGTACATCTCGTTGACGCTGGGCGCGAACACGAGGTCGACGCCTTCGGCCTCACACATCTGGAGGTCGGTGTCGAGCGTGCGCGGGTACTTGTCGAGGTCCTCGTTCGGCCTGAACTGCAGCGGGTTCACGAAGATCGTGACGATCACCGAACCGGCGATCTCGTTGGCGCGCTTGATGAGCGCCCGGTGGCCGTCGTGCAGCGCACCCATGGTGGGGACGACGGCGACACGGCCGGGCAGGGCCGCGCGGGCCTTCGCCAGATCAGCCTTGGTGTGAACGACCACGGTCACGGCGTCTCCTCCTTCTCCGGGTTCGACAGGACTTCAAGCAGCCCTTCGGCATCGGCGCTCTTCAACCGGCCGGAAGCGAGGGCGCGCTCGGTGGTGCGGCGGGCCATCGTGCGGTACACGTCCTCGATCCCAGTGCCCGCCAAAGCATCGAGGTGACGCGCCACGGTCCCGGCGTCGCCGCGCGAGACCGGGCCGGTGAGCCCGGCGTCGCCGTGGCGCAGCGCATTGTCCAGCGAGGCGGACACGAGCGGCGAGAGCAGGTGCTGCGGGTTGGCGACGCCGATGGCGCGCAGCTGCTCGGTCGCGTCGTTCACGAGGGTCATCAAGTGGTTGGCGGCGTAGACGAGCGCGGCGTGGTAGCGGGCGCGGTCGGCCTCGTCGACGTGCTCGGGGTCGCCGCCCATCTCCAGGACGAGCGCTTCGCCCACGAACCGGGCCTCGGCCTCGCCGGTGATCGCCCACGAGATGCCAGCGAGGCGCTCCAGGTCCTCGTCGCGGCCGGTGAAGGTCATCGCGGGCGCCAGCGCGACAGTGAGCGCCCCGGCGTCGCGGGCGGGCCGCAGCACGTCGGCGCCGAGCGCGCCGGAGGTGTGGACCCAGATCTGGCCCGGCCGCACGGGCAGGGAGGCCACGAGCGGGGCGATGGCGTCGTCGGGGACGGCGATGAGCACGAGTTCGGACGCGGCGACCACGTCGGGCGCGGGGAGGATCTCGGCGCCGGGGAGGTGGCGGGCGGCGCGGGCGAGGGAGGCGTCGGATACGGCGGAAGCGGCGACGACCCGGTGGCCGGCGCGGGTGAGGGCCGCTCCGACGACGGAGCCGACCCTGCCTGCGGAGACGACCCCGACGGCGAGCCGTGAGGCGGGCCGCTGCGGGGCTGCGCTGCGCTGCTGATCCATGGTGCTGATCCAGTCCTGAAGGAGGTACCGGTCATTGCTTACGCGTTAATTGTGCTTCGCAGGATTGCTAACGCCAGTCTGGGAGGCTCTGAGTGGCAATTCTCACTCGGGCGCTATGGTCGGCGCCATGACGGGGTTCGAGCGCTGGGGCGCGGCGATGGCTCGGACCCTGTACGGGCCGGGCGGGTTCTACCTGCGTGAGCTGCCCGGACGCCACTTCGCGACGAGCGCGCAGACCCCGGTGTTCGCGGAGGCGGTCGCGCGGCTCGTCGACGAGGTCGACGCGCGCCTCGGACGCCCCGAGAGTTTCACCGTCGTCGATGTCGGGGCGGGGGGAGGGGAGCTCCTGGAGCGCCTTGCCGGGCTCCTCGACGAGCGCATCGGTTTGACGGCCGTGGAGCTGCGCCCGCGCCCGCCGCACCTCCCTGAGCGCGTCGCGTGGGGCGCCGAACTCCCTGAGTCGTGGGAGGGCCTGCTGATCGCGTGCGAACTGCTCGACAACGTGCCGTGCGACGTGGCGGTGGTCGACGCAGACGGCCGGGTCCGCTACGAGGAGGTCGACGGGCAGGGCGGGACGCGCCTGGGCGACCCGGTGACCGCTGCGGACGCGGCCTGGCTGGCCGAGTGGTGGCCGATCCGCGAGGAGGGCGAACGCGCCGAGCTCGGCGGCCCCCGCGAAGCGAAGTGGCGCGACCTCACCGCCCGCCTCACCCGAGGCACCGCCCTCGCGGTCGACTACGGCCACATGAAGAACCAGCGCCCGGTCGCCGGGACCATGAACGGTTTCAGGGACGGCCGCGAAATCCCGCCGGTCCCCGACGCGACCCGCGACATCACCGCCCACGTCGCCGTCGACGCCGTCGCGTGCGACCACCGCGAGACCCAGCGCGACGCGCTCCTGCGGCTCGGCCTCGACGCGGCCCCGCCACCGCTCCCGATGGCCTTCCAGGACCCGGTCGGCTACGCCCAGGCGCTCGCGAACGCCAGCGCCGCAGCGCGACTCATCGACCCGGAGGGCCTCGGCGCCCACTGGTGGCTCCGAACCGACCGGAACTAGACAGCGCCGCTAGACCGGTGCGAGCTTCCGGAACTCGGTGGGGCTCTTGCCTTTTCGGCGTTTGAAGGCGTTGCTGAACCCGAACTGGTCGGCGTAGCCCACGGTGCGCGCCACTTGGGCGACAGTCAGATCGGGGTCGGCGAGGAGTTCCTCGGCGAGCTGCATGCGCCATTCGGTGAGGTACGTGAGGGGCGGCTCGCCCATGATCTCGTTGAAGCGCTTGGCGAGCAGCGCGCGCGAGACGCCCGCCTCGCCCGCGAGGTCGGCCACCGTCCACGGGTTCGCGGGCCGGGTGTGGATCGCTTCGAGCGCCGGTCCCGCAACGGGATCGGCGAAGCCGCGGTACCAGACCGGGGCGCGCTGGCCCTCCTGGTCGAACCAGGTGCGGAGGGTGCAGACGAGGCCCCAGTCGAAGAGGCGGTCGATGAACGCCTGCGTGCCTGGCTTGCGGCTGGCGAGGTCGACGGCGGAGGTGTCGAGCCAGACGCAGATGTCGGCGTCGTCGTCGATCACGAGGACGGGCGGGAGGGCCCGCAGGAGGCGTTCGTGGCGGCGGCCGGAGGCGCGGTAGGCGCCGACGAACAGGGCCGTGGCCTCGCCGTCCTCGTCGACGGGTTTCGGCGGCGCGATCTCGGCGCAGGCCTCGGGGTCGAAGCAGGTGAGCCAGTAGTCGAGGTGGGGCCGGTCGACGGACGCGGGCTCGTCGGCCATGCGGAACGGCTCGCCGCCGCTGACGACCGCGGTCTGGCCGGCCTTGACCGGGACCTGCGTGCCGTCGGCGAGGAGGATGACGCCGCCGCCGCGCGCCACCGTGACCATGGTCAGCGGGGCCCGGTCGTCGAACCGGACCACCCAGGGGGACTTGAGGATCGCGTCGCTGAGGATCGCGCCTTCAGCGCGGATGCCTCCGAGGAGTTCACTGAGCGGGTCCATGCAGTCATCGTAGACGCACGCGCATGGATCGGAGCGTCACAGCCATCGTTCGTCCACGCTTTCGGCGCTGTACTGGTTCCAGGCACCGCAACCTCTGGAGGAACCATGGCCACCGCCCTCGTCGTCGTCTCGCACCACCGCTCCGACTCCCTCACCGTCCACATCGGTGATGTGGTGGCCGCCCGGCTCAAGGAGGCCGGGTACGCCGTCGACCTGCTCAACCTCAGCGCCGAGGGCTTCGACCCGCGCATGACCGTGGCCGACCAGCCCGACTGGGACGACCGCGAGAAGGCCTACTCCCCTGAGGCGCAGGCGCATATGGAGCGGATCCTCGCCGCCGACGTGATCGTCCCGGTCTTCCCCGTCTACTGGAACAGCCCTCCGGCGCTCCTCAAGGGATGGATCGACCGCGTCTGGAACTACGGCTTCGCCTACGGCCGCAGCAAGCCCAAGCTCGCCGGGAAGCGGATGCTGTGGCTCGGCCTCGCCGGGGCGCCCGAAGGCGACGAGTACTGGGACATGCTGCAAGGCGTCCTCGACAGCACGCTGCGCCAAGGCATCTCGTTCTACACCGGCATCACGGACGCGACCGTCGCGGTGCTGCCGGACGCCGAGGGCGAACCCCAGATCGTCGACGCCGAAGGCAACCTCACCAAGGGCGAGGCCCTCACCGGCGCGCAGCGCACCGCCCACTACGAGGCCCTCGACCGGCGCGCGGAGCGGTACGTCGAAGACTTCCTCGACCTGTAAAGGTCCGGCACCCGCTGTGCTGCAAGGCGACAGCGGGTGCCGGTCGCTCAGGCCTCGAGCCGCAGCGCGCCCGCCGGGCATAGCCGGACCGCGTCGGCCACCTCGTCGTCGCAGTCCTCAGCCTCCTCGGCGAGGACCACGACCCGGCCGTCCTCGTCGTCCTGGTCGAAGTACTCGGGCGCGGTCAGCGCGCACATCCCCGCGCTGGCGCAGGCCTCGCGGTCGGCCCTGATTCGCATTTGCGTTGGCCCCCTTACCAGGTCACCGGGAGTTCGGCGACACCGTAGAAGTTCTGGTGCGTCACCAGCGGCACCTCCTCGGCGGGCACCGCCAGCCGCAGCCCGGGGAACCGGGCGATGAGCCGCGAGAACGCGATGCGCATCTCGATGCGCGCCAGCTGCTGCCCGAGGCACTGGTGCACACCGTGCCCGAACGACAAGTGTCCCTTGGCATCGCCGGTCACGTCCAGTCGTTCGGGCGCGTCGAACTGCGCCTCGTCGCGGTTCGCGGTCTGCACCGAGACCGTCAGGTACTCCCCCGCCCTGATCTGGCGGCCCTCGAACTCGAAGTCCTCCTTGGCCTGCCGAATGAGTCCGGTGTGGATGATCCCGAGGTAGCGCAGCAGCTCCTCCACCGCCCCGGGCATGAGCTCGGGCCGCTCGCCCAGCAGCTCCCACTGCTCGCGGTGCTGGAGCAGCGCCATCGTGCCCAGGCCGATCATCCGCGAGGTCGTCTCGAACCCCGCGAGCAGGAGCAGCACGCCCATCCCGGCGACCTCCTCGGGCGCCAGCTCGGGGTCGGCGGCCAGGTCGCTGAGGATGTCGTCGGTCGGGTGCTCGCGCTTCGCGGCCGCGAGCTCGGTGATGAACGCGACGAGGCGGCCCACGGCCTCCTCCTTCTTCGTCCCGGCCTCCATGTCGAACAGGGTCGACGTGTCCTCCTCGAAGCGCCCGCGCTGGTCGTACGGGACGCCGAGCAGTTCGCAGATCATCAAGGCGGGCACGGGGACCGCGTACTCGCGGACCAGGTCGACCGTGCGCGGCCCGGCCGCGAGGGCGTCGAGCCGGGCTTCGACGAACGCCTCGATGCGCGGTTCGAGCTCCTTCATGCGCCTGACGGTGAAGACGCCGGTGAGCTTGCGGCGCAGGCGGGTGTGGTCCGGCGGGTCCATCTCGATGAACATGCCGGGCGCCGGGGGCACCTCACCCTCGAAGCCGATGTAGGCCTCGATGCCCGGCATGGGGATCGGCACCTGGAAGGGCGCGGCGAGGTGGGAGCTGAACCGGGTGTCGGCGAGGGCCTTGCGGCCCAGGGCGTGCCCGGTGACGAGCCAGCCTTCGCGGCCCTCCGGGTAGTACTTCATCCGCTGCATCTCGGCCCCGCGGTGCAGCGCCATCATGGCCGCGGGCGGGTCGAACGGGTGCTCGCGCTCAAGCGGGATGCCGTAAGGGACGGTGTCGGGTGCTGACATCTGGGTCTCCTCGATGGTGTCCGATCGCGCCATGCACGATCTACGTATAGATACACTATACGTATAGACGCAAATCGTGCAAGCCCCCTCAACCGGCCAGGAGTTTCCCCACCGCGTCGTCGGCGCGGTCGAGCAGCGCCGCGAAATGCCGTTCCCGCTCGACCCCGTCGAGGCCCTTCGCCTCACTGTCGAACAGGGCCTCGGTGTGCACGTCGGCGACGTCGCAGAACTCCGCGATCCCGCGCCGCAGCGCCCCGTCGAGCAGCGCGTGCGTCAGGTCCGAGTTCGGGTCGTCCTCGGCGAGGCCCGCCAGGCCGAGCCACAGCATCCGCTTGCCCGACATGGGCTTCTCCCGCCGCCCGTACGTCAGCCCGTAGTTCCAGACCCGGTCGATCCAGCCCTTCAGCAAGGCGGGCAGGCCGAACCACCACACCGGGAACACCGCCGCGACCACGTCGGCCGCGAGCAGCCGCTCGGCGTGCGCGTGCACCTCGGGCGAGTACCGCTTGTCGCGGTTCCCGTAGTCGGGCTCGTCCTCGACCCGGTTGCGCGGATCGAACCCCTCGCCGTGCAGGTCGAGCAGGTCGACGCGGTACCCGGCGGCTTCGAGCCGCCCGGCCGCGCGCCGGGCGACGGCCGCCGTCAGCGAGTCGGCCCGGTGATGGGCGAAGACGACGAGAGTGGTGCGCTGAATGTCCATAAGGGTCTCCTCCAGTGCGCCGCCGCAGCGGCGGCGCCCCTCCAGTGAAACCCCGATCCCGTGGACGGCACATGGCCGAGAAACGGGAAGACCTTCGCGATCGTCTACCGTTGCGGCATGGACCCGCTCAGCGACATGCTCGCCGACATCCGCGCCGAAGGCGCCTCGGTGCACCAGGCGGCACTGGAGGCCCCCTGGCGGCTCCGCTTCGCGGACGGCGCCCCGCTCATCATGGTCACCGCCGTCGCCGGAACCGCCGAGCTCGTCCTCACAGGCGGCGAGACCCGCCGGATCGCCGCCGGGTCGACCGCGATCGCCCGCGTCCCGTTCGACCTCGTCGACCAACACTCCACACTCGAGCGACCCGTCCCTGGCGTGCCGATATCCGAAGCGCCGCAGTCAGAACAGGCCGAGACCGTCCTCATCGCAGGGACCTACCGGCCCGCGGGGGCGCGGCACCGGCGGCTCCTGCGCGCGCTCCCCGAAGCGCTCATCCTCGACGAGGAGCTCGACGACGTCCTCTGGCTCCACTCCATGCGCGACGCACTCGCCCGCGCCAAGGCCCCCGGCGGGCAGGCCGTGCTCGACCGCATCCTCGACTGGGGCCTCGTGTGCACCCTCAACTGCTGGTTCGACCGCCAGGAGGCGGCCGCGCCCGGCTGGTACCTCGGCGCGCTCGACCCCGTCACCGGCCCCGCGCTCGAAGCGATCCACCGCCACCCGGAGCGGGCCTGGACCGTCGGGGCGCTGGCCGCCCGCGCGCACGTCTCGCGCGCGCACTTCGCCAAGCGCTTCACCGAGGTCATGGCGCAGCCGCCGCTGCGGTACGTCGCCGAGCGGCGCATGGAGATCGCCGCCGACCTGCTCGCCGACCCCGAGGTGCCGGTAGCTGTCGCGGCGGCCGCGGTCGGCTACCGCGATGCGTTCGCGTTCTCCACTGCGTTCAAACGCCACCTGGGCGTGAGCCCCCGCGCCTACCGGTCACAGCGCACCGAAGCCGGTCAGAGTCGCGCCACGAGCCAGCCGACGCCGGCCAGCAGGGCGATGAGGCCGAAGAAGACGTAGATCGCCAGTTCGACCCATTCGCTCGCCGAGCTCGGGTGCCAGAAGCGCCTGCGCTGCCGCCCGGGTCCGTTCTGGTCAGGGGTGTCGTTCATGCGTCCAGCGTAGGCAGTGGACCCCACCGAATCCAACACCGCAAATGACTTTGACGCCGTGCCCTTGGCCGCACAGAATCAGCCCATGGGATACGTAGACCTCTCCGGCGTGCGGTACGGCCTGAGCGACGGCACCACATTGTTCGACGAGGTGTCATTCCGTGTTGGCGAAGGCGCGAAAGTCGCGCTCATCGGCGCGAACGGCGCCGGGAAGACAACCCTGCTGAACATCGTCACCGGCATGCTCGCTCCCGACGTCGGCACGGTTGCGCACTCGGGCGGCCTGGGCGTGATGCGCCAGCTCGTCGGCATGCGCGAGGGCGAGCGGCCGCTGCGGCGGCTCGCGGTCGACCTGGCGCCGCCGCAGGTGCGCACGGTCGCTGAGCGCCTGGCGAAGGCGGAGCAGCGCATCGCGGCGGGCTCGGAGAAGGACCAGCTCGCGTACGCGCAGGCGCTCGCCGACTGGGGCGAGGCCGGAGGCTACGAGTTCGATGTGCTTTGCGACACGGTCGCGGTCGCGATCCTCGGCAGGCCTTGGGAGGAGGTCAAGGACCGTCCCCTCAGGACCCTCTCGGGCGGGGAGCAGAAGCGGTTCGCGCTGCAGCTGCTCCTGCAGGGCCGCGACGAGGTGCTCGTACTCGACGAGCCCGACAACTTCCTCGACGTCCCGGCCAAACGCGAACTGGAGCAGGCGATCCGGGACTCGGACAAGTCGATCCTGTTCGTCTCGCACGACCGCGAAGTGCTCGCGAACGCCGCGAGCTCGATCGTGACCCTCGAAGCCGGCACGACCTGGACGCACGGCGGCGGGTTCGCGACCTGGCACGACGCCCGCGCCTCGCGGCACGAGCGGTTCGAGGAGCTGCGGCGGCGCTGGGACGAGGAGCACAAGAAGCTGCGCGAGCTCATGCTCATGTACAAGAACAAGGCCGCGTACAACTCCGACATGGCCTCCCGGTACCGGGCCGCGCAGACGCGGCTGCAGAAGTTCGAGGACGCCGGGCCGCCCCCCGCGCCGCCGCGCGAGCAGGACATCCGCGTGAAGCTCGAAGGCGGGCGCACCGGCAAGCGCGCGGTGATCTGCGAGCAGCTGGAGCTGGAGGACCTGACGTTCCCGTTCGACCTGGAGGTCTGGTACGGCGACCGCGTCGCGGTCCTGGGCGCCAACGGGACCGGCAAGAGCCACTTCTTGCGCCTGCTCGCACAGGGCGGCTCCGACCCCGAGGCCGGGCTCGCCGGGAAGCGGACCCTGGAACCGGTGCGGCACAACGGCACCGCCCGCCTGGGCGCCCGCGTCTACCCGGGGCACTTCTCGCAGACGCACGAGCATCCGGAGTTCGACGGGCGCACGCTCCGGGAGATCCTGTGGGAGGGCGACGAGGACCGGCCCTCGCTCGACCGCTCGAAGGCCATGAGCGCCCTCAACCGGTACGAGCTCACTGGACAGTCCGAACAGGACTTCAAGACGCTCTCGGGCGGCCAGCAGGCGCGGTTCATGGTGCTGCTGCTCGAACTCTCGGGCGCGACCTGCCTGCTCCTGGACGAGCCCACGGACAACCTCGACCTCGCCTCGGCCGAAGCCCTCGAACAGGGCCTCAAAGCCTTCGACGGCACCGTCCTCGCGGTGACGCACGACCGCTGGTTCACCCGCGGCTTCGACCGGTTCGTGGTCTTCCAGAACGACGGCGAAGTCGTCGAGTCGGATGAGCCGGTCTGGGACGTGCGTTAAAGCGCGGCCGGAACCCCGCTGGTGGAACGGTGCCCCGGCCGCGCGCGGATGACCCTGTGCGCCAGGGATTCAGCGGGGCCGGTTCACCAGTTGACGGGCAGCGTGTGGACGCCGTAGACGGCCATGTCGCTGCGCATCGGGATCTCCTCCGACGGCACGGCCAGCCGCAGCTCGGGGAAGGCCTCGATGAGCTTCGCGAAGCCGATGCGCATCTCCACGCGCGCGAGCTGCTGGCCGACGCACTGGTGCACGCCGTGCCCGAAGGCCAAGTGCCCCTGGGCGTCCCGGCCGACGTCGAGCGCTTCGGGCCGCTCGTACTTGTGCGGGTCGCGGTTGGCGGCCTGGAGCACCACGGTGACGTGCTGCCCGGCTTTGATGAGCTGCCCGTCGATCTCGGCGTCCTCTTTGGCGATGCGCATGATCCCGTTGTGCGCCACCGTGAGGTAGCGCAGCAGCTCCTCGACGGCGGCGGGCATGAGGTCGGGTTCGGTGCGCAGGCGCGCGAGCTGGGCGGGGTTCTCCAGGAGCGCGAACGTACCCAGGGCCAGCATGTTCGCGGTCGTCTCGTGCCCGGCGACCAGCAGGATCAGGGCGATGCCCGCCGCCTCGACCTCGTGCAGGTCCTCGTCGGCGGCGAGGACGCTGAGCATGTCGTCGCCGGGTTCGGCGCGCTTGGCCGGGACGAGCTGCATGAGGTACCCGAAGATCTCGGCCATCGCCTTGTTGCGGTCCTCGACCGAGAGCGAGAGGTCGAGCATGTTCGCGGAGTTCATCTGGAAGGCGTCGCGGTCGGCATAGGGGACGCCGAGCATCTCGCAGATGACCAGCGAGGGCACCGGGAGCGCGAACTCCTTGACCAGGTCGGCGCCGGGCCCGGCCGCGCGCAGGGCCGCGATCGCATCGTCGACGATCGCGTTGATACGCGGCTCGAGGTCCTTCATGCGCTTGACGGTGAACACGCCGGTCACCTTGCGGCGCAGGCGGGTGTGCTCGGGCGGGTCGAAGAACAGGAAGAACCCGGGCGGGACCTGCTCGGAGATCGAGACGAACACGTGCGGCAGGTCGGTGGGCGAGTGCGTGAACCTCTCGGCGGTGGAGAAGCGCGGGTCGGCGAGGACCTTGCGGGCCTCGGCGTGCCCGGTGACGAGCCAGCCTTCGAGCTCGTCGGGGTAGTACCTGATGGGCCGCAGCGGCTTCGACTGCAGGTCCATGAGGCCTGCGGGCGGGTCGTAGCGGGTCTCGCGCCGGTAGGGCATGCCGTGGGGCAGCGCTTCAGCGGCGGCGTCTTCGATGGCGGTGTCTTCAACAGACATGCGGGAACTCCTGGGAGTGCGGCAGCACGGTCGCCGAAGCCGGAGTCGATTGCGGCACAGGGCTTTTCGGTGCGTGCGCCGCAGCCGACCACGATCTCGTGGTCCCCACCACATCGGAGCTTAGGGCCGAACGCACTGGCGCGCAACAGCCCCTGGTGTTCCTGTCAGGAACCCGACACCGCTCGTGCGTTCCCTTGTGGCTGCGGCCTACAGGAGTTCGAGGAGTGCCTCGATGTACTGGGCGACGCCGTCGTCGTTGTTGCCCGCGGGGGCGATCTCGGTGGCGGCGGCCTGGACCCACGGGTGGCCGTTGGGCATCGCGACGGAGTGCCCGGCGGCCTCCATCATGCTGAGGTCGTTGGTGGCGTCGCCGAAGACGAGCACGTCGGACCAGCCGATGCCGAACTTGTCGAGCACGACCTGGATGCCGGCGGCCTTGGTGACGCCGACCGGGCAGACCTCGAGCATCCCGACGCCGGACTCGGTGACGGTGACGAGCGCGGGGTCGATGACGTCCTTCGCGGCGACCAGCAGCTCGGGGCCGGTGAACTGGTCGGACACGAAGTAGCCCTTGACCATCGGGCCGGTGAAGGCGACGTCGCGCGGCGCGGTCTCGAGGGTGACGCCGGGCCAGGGCCAGTCGGGCATGGCGTCACCGGTGATGTGCCGCGCGGGGTCGGCGGGTTCGGCGAGGGCGCGCACGGGCCCGACCTCGGCCTCGATCAGGCGCAGGGCCTGGTGGAGCACTTCGCCTTCGACGGAGCGGTCGGCGAGCTCGACGACCGTGTCGTCGTAGCGGCACTCGTAGACGAACGCGCCCTGGCCGAGGACCAGGAAGTCGGCGGAGGGGACGTCGTTGCGGCACATGTCGAGCAGGCGCGGCCCGCGCCCGGTCGCGCCGACCAGGATGACGCCCGCGGCGGCCAGGCGCTTGAGCGCGGCCATGGTGCGGGGTGAGACGGTCTCGTCGGAGCGGACGACGGTGCCGTCCAGGTCCGTCGCCACGAGCCGGGGTGCCCGGTCCAGTTGGATCATGTGTCCTCCTCGGGGTCTCGCTGCGATCGGGTCTAACACTGCCACATCGGTCAGTTCGGAACCATTGGCCCGCTTGGGCTCGGCGGCATCAGAACCACCGCGCCAGCACCTTCGCCACGCCGTCCTCCCACACGGAGGGGGCGACTTCGTCTGCGGCGGCCCGCACTTCGGGGACCGCCTGGCCCATCGCCACGGCCCAGCCCGCCCACGCGAACATCGTGAGGTCGTTGTGGGCGTCGCCGAAGACGACGGTGTCGGCCGATGATACGCCGTAGTGGGCCGCGATCCGGGCGATCCCGGTGGCCTTGCTGATGCCGGGCGGTCCGATGTCGACCCAGCCGTTGTAGCCGACCTCGACGTGGTAGTCCTTCGCGTCGAGGGAGGCTCCGGCGGCGAGGCGCATCGCCTGCGGGCAGCGCTCGGCCCCGCCGTAGCGGTTGTTGGAGTCGACGCGGGCGACCAGGCGCGGGGCGGGGCGCGAGACGAGCTCGTCGATGGTGATCTCCCCGGCCCAGCGGGCGGGGAAGTCGCGGCGGAAGCCCTTGGTGTGCCGCCAGCCGTCCAGGTCCCATTCGACCGCGAACTCGACGTTCGGGTCGGAGGCGAGGAACGCCTCGACCGCGGTGGCGGCGTCGACGGTGTTCTGGTGCGAGATCGCGCGGGCGCCCAGGTCGTACTCCCCGGCGCCGTGCGAGGCGGACGCGAAGCCCTCGTCGAGCCCCAGGTCGTCGGCGGTGTGCACGGCGCCCCAGATGGCGCGGCCGGTGACGACGGCGACGGGCACACCCGCGTCGCGGACGGCCTGGAGGGCGTCGATCACCGCGCGGCTGGGCTTGGTGGCCTGCTGGTCGTGGTAGTCGACGACCGTGCCGTCGAGGTCCACGGCGACGAGCTTCGGGGGCGTCTGGCGGGGCTCGGCCGGGGCGGCGGGGGCGGTTGTAGGGGAGTCTGGCACGCGTCAACCGTAACCCCGGCCGGGTGAACACCGGGGTACCGAGCGTTTGAACTCACGCCGCCGCGCTCATGACAAGCTGCAATCACACCAAACCCACCCATCGGGGCGGCTTGCGGCATACGGTTCGACTATGGGCGAGATCATGATCGAACGCGTCTACGACTACCGGCAGGACCCGCAGCGGGCCGGGGCCGTCTTCCTGGTGGACCGGCTCTGGCCGCGCGGCGTCAGCAAAGAGGACCTCGACGGGGTCACCTGGGCGCAGGACGCAGCGCCGTCGCCGAACCTGCGGATCTGGTTCGGCCACATGGCCGACCGCTTCGAGGAGTTCACCGGCCGCTACCGGGGCGAGCTCGACGGCCACCCCGACCGCGCCGAACCCCTCCTCGAGGCGGCCCGATCGGGCCCGGTGACCCTCCTCTACGCCGCCAAGGACACAGAGGTGAACCACGCTCTCGTCCTCAAAGCCTGGCTCGAAGAGCAACTCGCCGAGTAAGCGCACTGTCGTACCCCCGTGTCAGGGTTTAGACCGGGGGCCCGCAAATTCGTCGGTACGCCAAAACAACCGGAAACGCCCGTTTGGCAAGTTTGTCGGACCCTCATGCCAGGGTTTAGACCGGGGGCCCAGAGGTTGGTCGGGTCGCCGAATCAACCGGAAACGCCCGAAACAACGCGGCCCGCCGACCTTCCGGTCGGCGGGCCGCTCACGTTTCTCGCCTACTTCTTCGGCTCGAGCACTTCCTTGCCGAGGAACGGCTGCAGTGCCTTCGGCACCGCCACCGAGCCGTCCGGCTGCTGGTGGTTCTCGAGGATCGCCACGAGCCAGCGCGTGGTCGCGAGCGTCCCGTTCAAGGTCGCGGCCACTGCGTTCTTGCCCTGCTCGTCGCGGTACTTCACATTCAGGCGCCGCGCCTGGAACGTCGTGCAGTTCGAGGTCGACGTGAGCTCGCGGTACCGCCCCTGCGTGGGCACCCACGCCTCGCAGTCGAACTTGCGCGAAGCCGAGGTGCCGAGGTCGCCCGCGGCGACGTCGATGACCCGGTACGGCAGCTCCATCTTCTGCAGCATCCGCTCCTCATAGGACAAGAGCTTCTCGTGCTCGGCCTCGGCGTCCTCGGGCTTGCAGAACGAGAACATCTCGACCTTGTCGAACTGGTGGACCCGGATGATGCCCTTGGTGTCCTTGCCGTACGACCCGGCCTCGCGCCGGAAGCACGACGACCAGCCCGCGTACCGGCGCGGCGCGGTCAATTCGCCCAGGTTCTCGCCCGAGTGGTAGGCCGCGAGCGGCACCTCCGACGTACCGACGAGGTACATCTCGTCCCGTTCGAGGTAGTAGATCTCGTCGGCGTGCTCGCCGAGGAAACCGGTGCCCTCCATGGCCTCCGGCCGCACGAGCACCGGCGGGATCATCGGCGTGAACCCGGTCTCGACGGCCTGCATGATCGCGAGGTTGAGCATCGCGAGCTGCAGCAGCGCGCCGTCGCCCGTGAGGTAGTAGAAGCGCGCGCCGGAGGTCTTCGCGCCGCGCTCGGTGTCGAGCAGGCCGAGGGCCGTGCCGATCTCCAGGTGGTCCTTCGGGTCCTCGAACGCCTTCTTCTCGCCGACCTCGCGGAGCACGACGTAGTCGTCCTCGCCCCCGGCCGGGGCGCCCTCGGCGACCAGGTTGGGGATCGACTTCCCGGCCGCGTCGAACGCGGCGGCGGTCGCGGTCACGGTCAGCTCGGCGGCCTTGACCTCCTCCGAGAGGGTCTTGGTGCGGTCGAGCAGCGCCTGCTTCTCGTCGGCGGCGGCGCCGGCGATCCGCTTGCCCAGGCCCTTCTGCTCGGCGCGGAGCGTCTCGAAGGACTGGAGGGCACTGCGGTGGTCGCGGTCGGCGGAGAGCAGGGAGTCGACGGCCTCGACGGAGGCACCCCTCTTGCGCTGGCTGTCGCGGTAGGCGTCCGGGTTGTCTCGCAGTGCACGCAGATCAATCACGTGACCAGATTACCGGCCAGCTCACCGCGGCCCCGAGCGCATATTGTGGGCGTGTGGCGGTCGATATGGGCGAGGCGGAATTCGAGGCGGCGGTGTCGGACGCGCTGGACGCGGTCCCGCAGGAGCTGATGGCGATGCTCGACAACGTGGTGATCCTGGTGGAGGCCGAGCCCGACGGGCCCGAGAAGGACCTGCTGGGGCTCTACCAGGGGACGGCGCTGACGGACCGGGGCTGGGAGTACGGCGGGGTCCTGCCGGACACGATCACGATCTACCGGGGTCCGACCCTGCGGATGTGCGCGTCGCCGGAGGAAGTGGTCGACGAGGTCGCGGTGACCGTGGTGCACGAGATCGCCCACCATTTCGGGATCGAGGAGGACCGCCTCCACGAGCTCGGCTGGGGCTGACCCGCATCTGCGGCCGTTTCCCTGTAACGGTCTCGTAAATACGAGTCGTATCGGCTTTGAGTCCTCGTATCCGCGAGGTTAAGCTGAGGCCGTGACGACGTTTCGCATCGGGGAGGCCGCCGAGCTGCTCGGGGTCTCCGCCGACACGGTCCGGCGCTGGATCGACTCCGGGCGCCTCGCCGCGTCCCGCGACGACCAGGGGCACCGGTCGGTCTCGGGCGCCGACCTGGCCGCGTTCGCGCGCGAGCGGGCCAGCGCGCCCGACGCGGGGGCCGGGACCTCCTCGGCGCGGAACCGGTTGCGCGGCATCGTCACCGCGATCACCAAGGACCAGGTGATGGCGCAGGTCGACCTGCAGGTCGGGCCGTTCCGGGTCGTCTCGCTCATGAGCCGCGAGGCCGTGGACGAGCTCGGGCTCGAAGTCGGATCGCTGGGGACCGCGGTGGTGAAGTCCACGAACGTGGTCGTCGAACGCGCGGACCGCTAGCCCCCTCTCTCGAAGGAGTTCCATGCGCGCCAAGGCAGCCCTCGCCGCGACCGCAGTCTTCAGCCTCGTCTCGCTCGCCGCGTGCGGTGCGGACGGGGAGGCCGAGGCCGGGGGCGGCACGGTGACCGTGTTCGCGGCCGCGTCGCTCACCGAGGCGTTCACCGAGATCGGCGACCGGTTCGAGGCCGGGCACGACGGGGTCCAGGTCGAGTTCAACTTCGCCGGGTCCTCCGACCTGGCCGCGCAGATCACCGAGGGCGCTCCAGCGGACGTCTTCGCCTCCGCCGATCAGTCCAACATGGACAAAGTGGTGGAGGCCGGGGCCGCCGACTCGCCTGCCGCTTTCGCCCTCAACCAGCTCGTCATCGCCGTCCCCGAGGGCAACCCGGGCGGCATCACGGGCCTTGCGGACCTCGCCGGGCTCGACTTCGCCGCCTGCGCCGAGGAAGTGCCGTGCGGGGCCGCGGCGCAGACCGCGCTCGGCGACACCGGGTTCACGCCCGTCACGTACGAGGCCGACGTGAAGTCGACGCTGCAGAAGCTCACACTCGGCGAGGTCGACGCCGCGCTCGTGTACCGCACCGACGCGATCGCCGCCGATGACGAGGTCGACGCCGTCGAGTTCCCCGAGTCCGCCGCGGCCGTGAACACGTACCCGATCGCCGCGCTCGCCGACGCCCCGAACCCGGACCTGGCCGCCGAGTTCGCCGCGTTCGTCCTCGCCGACGACGCCCAAGCGGTGCTCGAAGCCGCGGGATTCCAGCGCCCATGACGCTAAGGAACGCCATGCCCGCCAAGCGAAGCCGTCGGCGCCGCCGCGTCCCGGCCGCGCTCCTGGCACCGGCCGTGATCGGCCTGGCGTTCCTCATCCTGCCCCTCGCGGGCCTGCTCGCACGCGCCCCCTGGGCCGAGCTGCCCGCCCGCCTCGCCGAACCGGAGATGCTTGCGGCCCTTCGGCTCTCGCTGCTCACTGCGACTCTCGCGACCGTGCTCTCGCTCGTGTTCGGCGTCCCCATCGCGTGGCTGCTGGCGCGCGGCGAGTTCCCGGGGCGGAGCGTCCTGCGGGCGCTGGTGACCGTCCCGCTGGTGCTGCCGCCGGTGGTCGGCGGCGTCGCGCTGCTGCTCGTGTTCGGCCGCAGCGGCATCATCGGGTCGTGGCTGTACGAGCGGTTCGACGTGACGATCCCGTTCTCCACCACGGCGGTCGTGCTGGCGATGACGTTCGTGTCGATGCCGTTCCTGGTGGTCTCGGTCGAGGGCGCGCTGCGCGGGGCCGACGTCCGGTTCGAGGAGGCCGCGGCGACCCTCGGGGCGGGCCGGTGGACGGTGTTCACGCACGTGACGCTGCCGATGGTCGCCCCGGGCGTGCTCGCCGGGGCGGTGCTGTGCTGGGCGCGGGCGCTCGGCGAGTTCGGGGCGACGATCACGTTCGCGGGGAACTTCCCGGGGCGCACGCAGACGATGCCGCTCGCGGTCTACCTTGCGTTGCAATCGGATCTGGAGGCCGCGATCGTGCTCAGCCTGATCCTGCTGGCGGTGTCGGTGATCGTGCTGGCGTCGCTGCGCGACCGCTGGACGGCAGCCCCGTGAACGATCACGAAGGCCTAGACGCGCACCTCGTGGTGGAGCGGGGCGCGGCCGAGCGCGGGTCGGCGCAGGGGATGTTCCGGCTCGACCTGCGGCTGCGGGTCGCGCCCGGTGAGACCGTGGCCCTGCTGGGCCCCAACGGCGCGGGGAAGACCACGGCGCTGCGGGCCCTGGCCGGGCTCGAGGAGCTCTCGGACGGCCATATCGCGCTGAACGGCGAGACCCTGGACCGGCCGGGCACGCGGGCGACCGGTTCGCGGGCAGCGCGAAGCGAGTCGCAAATCGATGGGCCCCCGAACAATAACCCTGACATACGGGTACGACACTCCCCTCCGGACGGCGTCGAACAGAGCCGCGGTGGCCGGTGGGTGGCGCCTGAGGCGCGGCGGATCGGGGTGGTGTTCCAGGACTACCTGCTGTTCCCGCACCTGACGGCGGTCGACAACGTCGCGTTCGGGCCCAGGCGCAGGGGCCTGGGGCGGGCCGAGGCGCGCACGCTCGCGGCGGACTGGCTCGGCCGGGTCGGCTTGGGCGAGTTCGGGAAGCGGCGGCCGAGGCAGCTCTCGGGCGGGCAGGCGCAGCGGGTGGCGCTGGCGCGGGCGCTCGCGACCGATCCGGCGCTGCTGCTGCTCGACGAGCCGCTGGCGGCACTCGACGCCCGCACCCGGCTCGACACCCGGGCGGAGCTGCACCGGCATCTGGCGGGCCATGCGGGTCCGGCGGTCGTGGTGACGCACGACCCGGTGGACGCGCTCATGCTCGCCGACCGGCTGGTCGTGGTCGAGGACGGCCGCGCGGTCCAGGAGGGCGACGCCGAGTCGGTCACCGCCCGCCCGCGCACGGACTACATCGCGCGCCTGGTCGGCCTCAACCTGTACCGGGGGAAGGCGGAGGGCCGCCAGGTCCGCCTCGATAGCAGTACCCGTGACACAACCCCAACGGATACTGCAACCGCTGGGTCAGCCGCTGATACCTCGGCCATGACGTTGGTCGCCTCCGATCCGCTCGACGGCCCGGCGTTCGCCGCGTTCGCGCCGAGCGCGGTCGCGCTGTACCCGTCGCGTCCGGACGGGAGTCCGCGGAACACTTGGCGCGCAACGGTCTCGGGGGTCCACCGCCACGGCGACAACCTCCGCGTCCAGCTCGACGGGCCGCTCAAGGCCGCCGCCGACGTGACCCCGGCGGCCGCCGCCCAGCTCCGGCTCGAGCCGGGCCGCGAGGTCTGGGCCACAGTCAAGGCCTCCGAGATCCGTACCTACCCCGCCTGACGAGCAGCGCCAGCGTTAACGCGGCCGCGCTTTCCAGCGCCCCGCGCGGGGCGGGGGCCGTTCGCGGGCCGACCGCGCTGCCGCCGCCCGAAGGGAGTCCCGCTTCGTCGCGGGCCACGCGGTTGATCACCGGCAGGCAGACCAGGACGATCGCGATGGACACGATCCCGACCGCCGCGAAGGCGGCCTGCACGTCCATCACGACCGAGAGCGCCCCGCCGAGCAGGAACCCGACGAGCTGCGCCGCGTTCACCCGGCCGCCGACGGCCGCGTTCGCGCGGCCCCGGAACGCCTCGGGGACCCGGCGGGCCACCGCGATGCCGAGGGCCGAGTTCTCCCCCGCGTTGAAGATCCCGCCGATCAGGTTGAGCGGCACCAGGAGCAGCACCGTGAACAGCGGCATCCCCTGCCCGAAGCACACGAGCCCGACCCCGGCGAGGCACGCCATGAGCAGCCACGCGAGCTGCACGTCCCGGTCGAGCCGCCGGATCACCGCTGCCGCGATCCACGCGCCGCCGACCATCCCGAGCGTCCAGCAGGCCTTGATGAGCCCGTACATCGACTCGGTCGCGCCGTAGACCTCGCGCACCAGGAACACGCTGAGCACGTTCACCGCGCACATCGCCGCGATCACCGCGCTCAGCCCCAGCACCATCGCCGTCAGCAGCCGGTCATTGCCCAGCCGCCACCCGGTACCACTGGTCGCCTTGTGCGCGTTCAGATCGCGACGCACGCCGCCGCGCCGCGTGCGGATGTCGCAGCACAGCAGCACGCGCGCCACCGCGCACCCGGCCGCGAGCGCGAGCGCCGCGCCGACGCCGCTCGCGCCGATGAGGAACCCGGCGGCGGCGGGCCCGGCCGCGAGGCCGACCAGCGTGCCGGTCTGGACGAGCGCGACCGCGTGCGGCAGGTCCTCCCGGCGGGCCATCGCGGGGACGAGCGCGCTCACGACCGGCTGCAGCACCGCCGTCCCGGCAGCGTTGACGATCACGAGCGCGAACAGCCCGTACAGGCTGTCGGTGAAGGCCATCGCGATGATCGCGGCGGTCTGGACGAGGCCGGAGACGGCCATGAGCGCGCGGCTGTCGAAGCGGTCGGCCATACGCCCGGTGAGCGGCGCGAGGAGGACCAGGGGCAGGGTCGCGCAGATGATGAGCGCGGCGATGGCGATGCCGCCGAACCCTTCGGACTGGAGGCGGAGGGTGAGGGCGAAGTCGGCCGTGAACATGGCGGTTCCGGCCAGGAACGCGCAGGTCGCGGCGGTGTAGACGTCGGACCAGCGGGTCCCGTCGAGGAAGGATGTGAAAGACATACTTCGAAACTACTCTTTCATATCGAGATGCGAAAGAGGTTTTTCAGATTTTTCGAAGTTTTTCTTTCAGACCCCGGGAGCGCCCCTCACACGTTCGGGAACAGCCGGAGCATGTACCGGAAGATCATCGTCCCGTCGTCGGCGTCGCCCTTCTCCGTGTACTCGTTGCTGCGCTGCACGTACTCGTCCATCAGCTCGAAGAACTTCACCCGGAACTCCAGCAGCTCCTCGGGCTTGAGCCGGAACCGTCCGCTCGCCATCGTCGACAGCTCCTTCACGCCCGGATCGATCTGGTGCCGGACCTGCAGCCAGCGCTGGAACGCCCGCTGGTGCTCGTTCGCGAACGCCTCCACCATCTCGCGCTCGACGACCTGGGCGCTCTCGGGCGCGTCCGGCTCGGCGCTGATCTCGAAGCTGTGCAGGCGCAGCCGCCACACCCGCTCGCGCGCGTCCCCGCGGCTGGGCGCCTCCTCGATGAACCCGGCCTTCGCCAGGGTCCGCAGGTGGTAGCTCATCGCGCTCGGGGTCATGCCCGCGACCTCGGCGATCTCGGTAGCGGTCGCGCCGTCGAAGCCCTCGATGCGGCGGGTGCCGAGGAAGTCGAACACGGCCATGCGGGCCGGGTGGGCGAGGGCCTTCATCCGCTCCGGGTCGCTGATCCGCTCCTGGTCCATCTTGGACACCGGCGGGCGCGGCGGCACCGGGGGCGGCGGCGCGGCGGGCGGGGCCGGCGGGCGCGGGACCGCGCGGTCGTCGTCGCCTATCGCAGGCTCTGAAGCAGGTGTTTCAGACATGGCTCAAGCTAACCACGTCCCGCGTGGCGCCGCGGCGAGGACGCCGCCCCGCTAGTTCACGCGCCCCCGGCGCGGAGGCGGTCGAGCCAGGCGGCGGCGTCGGCGAAGTCGGTGTCGCTCAGGCCCTCGGGCGGCGGGACGGGCCTGTCGGAGTGGTCCCTGGGATAGGAGCCGAGGTAGCGGACGTCGGCGCAGATGCGGCGCAGGCCCATGAGGGCCTCGCCCATGCGGGCGTCGGCGAGGTGGCCGGTGCAGTCGAGGAAGAACGCGTACCGGCCCAGGCCCTCGCCGGTGGGGCGGGACTCGATGCGGGTGAGGTTGATGCCGCGGATGGCGAACTCGGTGAGCACGCCGAGGAGCGCGCCGACCCGGTCGTAGTCGATGTAGACGACCAGGGAGGTGATGTCGTTCCCGGTGGGTTCCGGCGGGGCCGCGGGGCGCACGACGTGGACGAAGCGGGTGGCGGCGTTCGGGTTGTCGCCGATGTCGAAGGCCTGCACGGGGAGTCCGACGGCTTCGGCGGCGAACGGCGGGCACACGGCGGCGTCGAACTCGCCGTCGGCGGCCCGCTGGGCGGCCTGGGCGGTCGAGAGCGCCTGGTGGACGACGGCGTCCGGGAGCTCGCGGCGCAGGTACTTGCGGACCTGGGCGAGCGCCACGGGCATCGAGGCGACGGTGGTGATCTCGCCGACGGGCTTCGCCGACGCGAGCACGAAGGTGATCGGGAGGACGACCTCGCCGACGATCACGAGGGGGTCGCCGTCGACGAGCTCGTCGACGGTGACGGTGACCGTGCCCTCCTGGGAGTTCTCGATCGGCACGAAGCCCGCGTCGACCTCGCCGCGGCGCACGGCGTCGAGGACCTCGAAGATCGAGGACATCGGTGCGGCGGTGGCGGTCTTGGCGGCGGGCAGGCGCCGGAGCGCGGCCTCGGTGAAGGTCCCGCGCGGGCCCAGATAGGCGAACTCCATGGTCCAACGCTAGCAAGCGCAGCCGGGCAGGGGCCGCGAGCTGCGGCTTCGGTCGGGCGGCGCCGTTACGGATGAGACGGCGGTCTCATGGGCGACCCGCCGTGGACGGAGATCCCGCTGTCCCGTATGCTTGTCGAGCCCAAGCGGAATTCCGCGGTGGTAAGCCCAGAGAAATCGGAATGCGACTCTCAAGGTTGTATGCCAGGATCACTGTGCGCCCCCATCGTCTAGGGGCCTAGGACGCCGCCCTTTCAAGGCGGTAACACGGGTTCGAATCCCGTTGGGGGTACAGCCCAGACGCGGCGCCGGTCACACGGTGAGCGCCTGGTATAAATAAAGAGGTCTTAACGGCCTTGTAGGACACGCAAGTGTTCGACCAAGGTCCCGTAGAGCAGCTAGGAGTGCTCGCCACCCTGTCAAGGTGGAGGTCGCGGGTTCAAATCCCGTCGGGACCGCAGTATCGAAAGCCCGCCGATTCGTCGGCGGGCTTTTTCGTTGCCCTGGACGGCTTCGGCCGTGCGCGCGAACCGCCGAGGGCGCGGACCGGAGGCCCGGCAACCTGGTGGACACCTGGGACCGGGCGCGGGCGAAGGTGATCCCTTGATCGTGAGCGAATTTCAAGGCGCGTTCACCGTGGGTTCATTTTCTTCGTTAACCTTGTGATGTATGACGAATAGTGACCCTGTTCCCCTCGTTGAGACCGGTTTGCCGCCCGACCGGTTCCTCGACCGGGAAGAGAGCTGGCTGCGGTTCAACGGCCGGGTGCTGCGCCTGGCCCAATCCCCCGAACTGCCGCTGCTCGAACGGGTCAGATTCCTCTCCATCTTCTCCAACAACCTCGATGAGTTCTTCATGGTCCGCGTCGCCGGGCTCATCCGCCGCCTCGCCACCGGCCTGCCCGTGCGCACCTCCACGGGCCGCTCGCCCCACCGCGTCCTCACCCGCATCGCCGGTCTCGCCCACCAGCTGAGCATCGAGCACGCCGAGTACTTCCGCGACGAGATCGCCCCGCTCCTGGCCAAGGAGGACATCGCGATCGTCCGCTGGGACGACCTCGAGGACGCCGAGCAGGCCCGCATGCACGAGCTGTTCCGCACCCGCATCTACCCGGTGCTCACCCCGCTCGTCGTCGACCCCGCCCACCCCTTCCCGTACATCTCCGGCAAGTCCCTCAACCTCGCCGTGCAGGTCCACGACCCCCGCAACGGCACCACCCGCTTCGCGCGCGTCAAGGTCCCGCCGCTGCTCCCCCGGTTCATGGCCGTCGCGCCCGGCCGGTTCACGCCCCTCGAGGACGTCATCGCCGCGCACCTCGCGCAGCTGTTCCCCGGCATGGACGTCCTCGGGCACCACACGTTCCGCGTCACCCGCAACCAGGACCTGGAGATCGACGAGGACATCACCGAGAACCTCCTCCAGACCCTCGAGCGCGAGCTGCTGCGCCGCCGCTTCGGGCCCGTCGTGCGCCTCGAGGTCGAGGACACCATCGACACGAAGGTCCTCGACCGGCTCATCGCCGAGCTCGGCGTCGACGAGCAGGTCGTCTACAAGCTGCCCGGCCCGCTCGACCTCGCCGGGCTCGACGCGATCGCCGACCTCGACCGCACCGAGATGAAGTACCCGCGCTTCCGGCCCTCGGAGAAGGTGCTGCCGCCGGACGCCGACATGTTCGCCGTGATGCGCGACCGCGACGTCCTCGTCCACCACCCCTACGACTCGTTCACCGCCTCGGTCGAGCGGCTCATCGAGGAGGCCGCCGCCGACCCGAAGGTCCTGGCGATCAAGCAGACCCTGTACCGCACGAGCGGCAAGTCCCCCATCGTCGACGCCCTCATCAGCGCCGCCGACGCCGGGAAGCAGGTCGTCGTCGTCGTGGAGATCAAGGCCCGCTTCGACGAGCAGGCCAACATCGACTGGGCGCAGAAGCTCGAGCAGGCCGGGTGCCACGTCATGTACGGCATCGTCGGCCTCAAGACCCACTGCAAGCTCGCGCTGGTCGTGCGGCAGGAGGCGGACGGCACGCTGCTGCGCTACAGCCATGTGGGGACCGGGAACTACCACCCGACGACCGCGCGGCTGTACGAGGACGTCGGCATCCTCACCACCGACCCGGAGGTCGGCGAGGACGTGAACGCCGTGTTCAACCACCTCACGGGCTTCTCGCGCGACGAGGACTTCCACCGGCTGCTCGTGGCCCCGCACTCCCTGCGGCCCGGGCTGATCGAGCGGATCGAGCGCGAGATCGAGAACCACCGCAAAGGCCTGCCCGCGCGGCTGCGGTTCAAGTGCAACTCGCTCACCGACGAGGGCATCATCGACGCCCTCTACCGGGCGTCCCGCGCCGGCGTCCCGGTCGACCTGTACATCCGCGGCATCTGCGTGCTGCGCCCCGGCGTGCCGGGCCTGTCGGAGACGATCCGCGTCAGGAGCGTCCTGGGGCGCTTCCTGGAACACTCCCGGGTGTACGTGTTCGAGAACGGCGGCGACCCGGAAGTATGGTTGGGCAGCGCGGACCTCATGCACCGCAATCTCGACCGGCGGGTCGAGGTGCTCGTGCGAGTCGAGGGGGACGCCCACCGCGCGCAGCTGACCTCGCTGCTCGACCGCGGTATGGACGCCGACATCCGGACCTGGAGGCTCGGCCCGCTGGGGCTGTGGACCCGCCAGCGGAGCGGGAGCGACCTCCAGGAACAACTCATGCAGGAGCACCGTTGACCCAACCAGAGATCTTCGCCGCCGGCGCCGTCCTGTGGCGCGAAGGCGAAGCGGGGCCCGAGCTGGCCCTCATCCACCGGCCCAAGTACGGGGACTGGACGTTCCCCAAGGGCAAGCTCAAGCGCGGCGAGCACCTGCTCGCGGCCGCGCAGCGCGAGGTCTTCGAGGAGACCGGCATCCGCCCGGTGCTCGGCCGCCCGCTCGCTCCCTCCTTCTACGACAAGGAGGGCAAGCTCAAGCGGGTCGACTACTGGTGCGCGACACCGGCTTCGGACGAGGATGTGGTGGACGAGGCGATCGACCCGCGCGAGGTCGACGACCTGGAGTGGGTGCCGCTGCCCCTCGTCTCGGAACGGCTCACCTACGAGCGCGACCAGCCGGTGCTGGCCGATTTCGCCCGCGAGGTAGCGCGCGCTACCGTCCCGCTGGTGTTCGTGCGGCATGCCGTTGCTATGTCCAAAGCGGACTGGTTCGACCAGGACGAGCTGCGGCCCTTGAACCAGCGCGGCCGTGAACGCGCCCAGCAGCTCGAGGTGCTCCTGTCGGCGTACCCGGCGGGCCGGGCGTACAGCGCGACGAGCGCGCGCTGCCTGGAGACGCTGCTCCCGTATTGCGCCGCCGAGGGCGTCGCCGTCTCCGGCCTGCCCGAGTTCACCCTCGGCACCAGCAAGCCCACAGCCGCCAGCGCCCGCCTCGACGAGATCCTGGCGTCCGGCGAGCCCGCGGTCGTCTGCGGCCACGGCGAGCACATCGACGAGATGATCGCCTACGCCAGCGGCCGCCTCGGCACCCAGATCCCCGTGGGCCCCTTGGAGAAGGGCGCCTTCGTCGTCTTCCACACCGCCGAGGGCCGAGTGGTAGCAACCGAGCACCACGACTGACCTCTTCGAGCAGACAGTCGGTTTTCCGACAATTGCACGTCTTCGGGGGTCACCCACTCGTTTCACAGGAGAACCACGAAACGAAGGGATTCCCCCCGATGCCAGGAGAGGCGCACGAACTCATCGTGCAGGCGATCCAAGACGAGCCGCTGACGGCGGCTTGGCTGATGGACCTCGCCGACAACGACAGGCGGTTCGCCGTCTGCACCGGTGCCGAGACACGTTCGACCTCGGTCGGCTCCATAGGAAGGACCGAGCGGCGGGCCGACGCCGTGGTGATCCTGAAGTTCCCGAACGAGGAAGACCGGATCGTCATTGTCGAGGTCCAGAACGAATGGAAGGACGAGAAGCACTTCCGGCTCCCCGGATACATGACACGTATTTTCGAGGACCACCGACTGCCGACCGAGCTGGTGCTCGTCTGCCCCGATGACAACGTGGCCGGGAAGTATCGGAAGGGCATCCGGATCGGCCCGGACAACACCATCAAGGTGCATACCGTCGGGACGTCGGACTTCCCGAAAGAGGGTGACGCGGAGCTGCTGCCGACCGCATCCGCGGCTGTGGTCACCGCCGTCTGCGGCAAGTCCCCGAAAGGTCCCAAAGCCGAACTGTTCATCTCGACACTCGACCGCCGTCTCGGTACCATCGAACCAGGGCGAGCGGCCGATTACATCAAGAGCCTGCTCACGATCCTGGGCGACGAGCCCGCCCGAATGCTGGAGGACCTCATGCGCACGCAGACCCGCCCGTACCACTCCGAATACAGCGACAGCCTGCGCGAAGAAGGTGCACTCAAGGCGTCGCGCCGCATCCTTGTCAGCATGCTCGAAGCGACTCAGACCGGCATTACGGCCGAGCAACGCCAGCGCATCGAGGCCACCACCAACCAGGAGCAGGTTGAAACCTGGATCACGAAGTTCATCGCTTCCGGTTCGGCAACAGGGCTCTTCGACGAATAGCCGAAAACGTTAAGGGGGCGCGCAGCCGGTCGGCTGCGCGCCCCCATTCTTGCTGTTAGCTAGCGGGTCAGGCGGATGGTGTCGATGTAGATGCCTCCGGTGCGGAAGACGAGGTAGAGGTCTTGGGTGCCTTGGGCTCCGGTGAGGGGGGCCTCGGTGGTGGTGAAGGACTGGAAGCCTGCGGTCTTGGGGACCTCGATTTCGGCGAGGAGGGGGCCGTCGGGGGCGGCGGCGCGGACTTCGATGACGGGGTCGGCGAGGTCGGTCCAGTCGGCGGTGGTGGTGGCGGTGCGGAGCTCGATGCCGGTGGCGCCGTCCAGGATCGCGTTGGTGAAACCGACGTGGCTGCCCGCGCGGCGGGAGCCGGTGGAGTGGTAGCCGCCTTCGCGCTTGAGGGTGTGGAGCTTCGAAATCTCCCAGTAGGTGAGGCCTTCGGCGATCGTCGCCTTCTCCCAGACGTTGGCGGTCGAGGAGAGGTCGAGCGGGGCCAGGGTCTCGCCTTGGATCGCGGTCTCGGCGGTCGCGGTTCCGGCGGTGAAGCGGTAGGTGCCGGTCTCGACGATGCGGCTGCCGCCCACGACGTCCCAGACGAAGAGGTGCTGCGGGTCGACCTCGATCTCGACGCGGCGGGTCTCGCCGGGCGCGATGTCCTTGGCGCGGGCGAAGCCCGCGAGGCGGCGGGCGGGCGTGCGGTCGCCGTAGGCGGATGCAAGGGCGGTCGCGAAGAGCAGCACGACCTCGTCGGAGGTGCAGCTGCCGGTGTTGGTCACGTCGATCGCCGCGGTGAATCGCTTTGCAGCGTCCGCTGAGGACGGCAGATCGAGGGCGCCGTACGCGAACTCGGTGTAGGTGAGGCCGTGGCCGAAGCCGTAGACCGGTTCGGCCTTCGAGTACTGGTAGGTGAGCCCCGCGCTGATGACGTCGTATTCGAGCATGTCGACGTCGCTGACGCGGTAGGCCTCGGAGCGCGGGCCCGCCTTCGGGAGGGAGGACGTGTCGGCGAGCCAGGTCGAGGTGAGGCGTCCGGCCGGGGCGTAGTCGCCAGCCAGGGCCTCGGCGATCGCGGTGCCCGCGGCCTGCCCGGCGTGGGAGGTGTAGAGGATCGCGGCGACGTCCGGGTTGTCGGCGATGTCGCCGATCGCCAAGGGGTAGGCCGAGACCACGACGACGACGGTGCGGCCGGGTTTGGCGGCGGCGACTTCGCGGACGAGGTCGGCTTGGCGCGGGGCGAGGTCGAGGCCGGGGCGGTCGAAGCATTCGCGGGCGTTGACGAGCGGGTGGTTGCCGACGAAGACGACGGCCCAGTCGGCTGCGGCCGCAACGGCAGCGGCCGCTTCAGGGCCGTCCTCGACCACGGTCTCGGTGAGGTCGAGGGCGTTGCCGCCCTTGGCGAGCGGCAGCGAGCCGTCCTCGGCGAGGCGCAGGTGGTAGGGGCCGTCGGCTTCGGCGGGGATGTGGTTCACGCCGAACAGCTCCACTGTGCCGTCACCGTTTCGCAGGTAGTGGAGGTTCTGGTGGGTGAACCAGGCGTCGCCGTCTTCCATCTCGTCGTCGAGGGCGACCAGGATGGGCCCGGCGCCGCCCGCGGCGCCGATCTGGTTCTCGAAGCTCGCCGGGCCGTCGTTCTGCTGCAAGAGGTTCGCTTTGAGGAACTTGCCGGTCGCGTTGTGGCGGAACATGTGCTGTTCGTGCGCCCAGTCCCAGACCTCGAAGGTCTCGGTGCCGCCGAGGGCGTCCCCGGCGGCGGTCACGACGCCGTTGTCGGCGACGTTCAGGTACCGGCCCGCGGTCTGCAGCGCGACGGTGTCGTTGCCGCTGTGGTGGGTCACGTTGCCGAAGCGCTCGCGCAGGGCCTGGAGGGGGCTGGGGCGGCGCGCAGCGGGCACGGTGGGGCTGTAGAAGTCGCGGAGGTTCAGGTCCGCGAGCGGGCCGACCACGGCGATGCTTGCGGTCTCCGGGAGCGGCAGCGCGGCTTCGGTGTTCTTGAGCAGCACCAGTTGTTCGCGGGCGGCCTGCAGCGCGAGCGCCTGGTGTTCGGGCCGGTCCTGCGGGTGCGGGTCGGCCGGGATCAGGTTGTACTCGCACGCGTCGCCGTCGAGTTTGCCGGTGCGGACGAGGAAGTGCAGCCAGTCGCGCACCACTCGCTCCACATGGGACATGTCGACGCCGAGGAGCCCGCGCTCGACCGCCTTGCCCGCGTTCGGTACGAACGGCAGGTCGGAGCCGTCGTGGAAGTGGGAGACGCCCGCGTTGAGCATGAGCGCGGAGGCGTAGACGCCGTTCTCGTCGGCATCGATGTCGCGCCCTTCCTCGGCCGCGAGCGAAGCCGGGTAGGGCACGTCGCCGCGCGGGTCCACTTCCCAGGTGTCCCAGGGCTGGCCCTTGGTGGTGTGCAGGTTGACGCCGTCCCAGCCGTCGGGCAGGAAGAAGAACACGCCGTCCCCGGTCCACTCGTCGCGCAGCGTCTGCAGGAGCGGCGAGATGATCGAGGGCACGCCGTTGACCAGGTTGTACGCGGTCATCGCGCCCATCACCGCGCCCGCCTCGACGGGCATCCGGTAGGGCACGACCTGGTACTCGTGGTAGGCGCGCACGCCCATGGACGCGGAGCTCTGCGAGCGGTGCCACTCGTGGTTGTAGCCGAGGAAGTGCTTCATCTGCGTGAAGGTCTTGACGTACTCGGGGTGGCGCCCGCGCAGGCCCCACGCGTACGCGGTGGTCATGGCGCCGACGTGGAGCGGGTCCTCGCCGAAGCCCTCCTCGAACCGCCCGGCGAGCGGGTTGGAGCGGATGTCGGCGACGGGGCCGAACGAGGCGTAGACGTCGGTGTCGCGGGCGCGCACCTCGTGGGCGACGGCCGCGCCGACCGCCTCCAGGAGCTCGGTGTCCCAGGTCGCGCCGAGGCCGATGGCCTGCGGGAAGAACGTCGCGTCGGGCTTCTTGCCGGAGGCGTGCAGGACCTCGTTGAACTCGTTGGTGAGGCCGGGGAGGGTGTAGCCGTCGGCGAGGACGGTCTCGGGCACGCGGTTGAGGCACGCGAGCTTCTGCTCGTCCGTCATGAGGGCGAGGATCGCCTCCACGCGTTCGGCGACGGGCCTGGTCGGGTCGAGGTACACGGGAGCGGTCATGCTCGTCCTATCAGTCGGTGGCGGTCCCCTACGACATTACGACGCATGACCAGACTAATTCAAGCGGGTATCCGGTCGGCACCCGCGACCGCGTGGGCGATCCTTCCCTCCCCCGTTCGTTACGATTCCTCTCATGAGCCCCGGCCCCCAAGGAACTTCGCTCGGCGTCGACTTCGGCACCTCGCACACCATCGCGGTGGTCCGCCGCGCCGACGGGAGCCTGCGCCCGCTCCTGTTCGACGGCGCGCCGCTGATGCCCTCGGCGGTGTGCGCCGACGCCGACGGCGGCCTCCTCGTGGGCCGCGACGCCGTCCACGCCGGCCGCCGCCACCCCGAGCGCTTCGAGCCCAACCCCAAGCGCCTCATCGACCGGCCCTCGACGCTGCTGGGCGCGCGCGAATACACGATCCCCGACCTCATCGCGGCCGTCCTGGACGCCGTCGCCGCCGAGTGCCGCCGCGTCGTCGGCAACCCCGCGCAGGTCACGCTCACCGTGCCCGCCGAGTGGGGCCCGGCCCGGCGCCAGGTCGTCGAGGACGCGGCCGCGCGTTCGGGCCTCGGCCAGGTGCACCTCGTGCCCGAGCCCGTGGCCGCCGCGACCTACTACGCGGAGGCGCTGAAGCACCGCATGGCCGTCGGCGCCTCCATCGTCGTGTACGACCTCGGCGCGGGCACCTTCGACGCGAGCGTCGTGCGCCGCACCGAGCACGGCTTCGAGACCGTCGCGCTCGACGGGCGCAACGACCTGGGCGGCTTGGACATCGACGCCGCCCTCATCGAGCACCTCGGCTCGGTCTACGGCGACCGCGACGGCTGGAAGCGCCTCGTCAACCCCACCACTGTGGAGGAACGGCGGTACTTCCGCGAGTTCCAGGAGGAAGTGCGCGGCGCCAAGGAGCGCCTCTCGCGCCACCAGCAGTCGGACATCGCGATCCCGCTGCTCGACGTCGAAGCGCACCTGACCCGCACCGAACTCGAGCAGATCGCCCACCCGCACCTGGAGCAGACGATCCGCGTCACCCAGGCCGTCATCCGCGCCGCCGGGCTCGACGTCGCCTCCAGCGCGGGCGTGTTCCTCGTCGGCGGCGCGAGCCGCATGCCGTTGGTGGGCACCATGCTCCACCGCGCGCTCGGCGTCGCGCCCACCGTGCTCGACCAGCCCGAGGTCGTCGTCGCCGAAGGCAGCGTCCTGTGGACGCGCGCCGGGCAGCACTCGACGACGTTCCCGATCCAGCGCACCCCGCAGCAGCCCGGGTTCGCGCCCGCGCCGCACACCCCGGCGGTCGCCCGCCTCGCGCCGCCCTCGCCGCAGACCGCGCCCGCCTACCAGGCCCCGCCGCAGACCGCCCCGACGTACCAGCCCCTGCCCTCCCCGCAGGAGATCACTTCTCCCCCTGCGCCGCAACCGGAACCGAGCCCGACCCAGCGGAACCTGCCGCCGCGCTCCCCGCAGTTCACCCCGCCCGTTTCGGTCGAGAAGGACGACGACGCGCCCGAACCGCCCCGCACCGAGGCGGAACGCAAGCGCGCCAAGAAGATCAGCCGCCGCGGCATCATCGCGTTCGTCCTCGTCGACATCCTCGTCATCGCCGGACTCGTCTGGTACTTCAGCCCCAAGGACGACCCGGCCGACGACGGCTTCGACAGCGGCGGCGACACCGTCACGTCGTTCGATCCGAACTGGGCCCTGACCGGTGCAGGCGAGGAACTGACGAGCATCGAAGGCGCGCACGACGGCGCGGTCGAGTCGCTGGCGTTCCTCGACGGCGTCACCGGACCGCGGCTGTTCAGCAACGGCGCGGACGGCTCGATCGACCTGTGGGACCTCGACACCGGCGAGCTGGTCGTCGAATACTCGCCCGAGGCGGCGATCGGCGACCTGTGGCCCGCGTACTCCTCGTCCGGCGACGCCATCATGGTCGCGGTCAGCGAGGACTACGAGCCGTACATGTGGACGCCGGCGACCCCCGAGTTCACGGCCGCGGGCGTGCCCGAAATGGTCGCGGAGGACGCCCAGGTTGACTTCGTCCGCATCGGCTACATCGAAGCCGCCCCCGTGCTGGCCCTGCTCAGCGACAGCGAGTTCGAGCTGTACGACCTGGAAAACCAGGAGACGATCGCCCGCTCCCCGCTTCCCAGCGGCTACGGCTACCCGCGGCTGTTCACCTACTCGGACGGGTCTGACTCCGAGATCGTGGCGGTGACCCCCGAGCAGCAGCTCGACATCGTTGGGACGGACGGCACCGCCCACGGCGAACCGTTCACCGCCGACACGTGGGAAGGCAACAGCATCGACGGCTTCACGACCGTCTCCTACTGGGACTTTCCGTACGCGATGGCGATCGGGAGCGACGGGATGCTGCACTTCTGGGACCTCGACGAGCAGGTGCCGAATTGGGAACCGGGCGTGCCCGCCGACGCGGGCGCGGAGTACCACTTCGAGCTGGTGGACACCGAGAGCGGGATCTCGGTCATGTCGATCGGCTCTGCCGGCATCGCCCAGATCGTGAGCGTCGAGACTTCGGCTACCGTTTACCTCGAGTCTCCGAGCGGGGTTCCGACCGAACTGATCGTTGTCATGGTCGACGGCCGCGAGTTCGCGGCGACCGGCGACGACCAAGGCAACATCCGATTCTGGAGTCTGGGGAATTGATCTTCTTCATCATCGCGGCCGCGATCATCGCCGCCGCCACCGCGTACAGCCTGTGGGCGCTGGGCAAGGAGCACCGGATCGAGACCTCGGTGCACCTCGACGCGCGCGCGAACGAGGTGTGGGCGGTGCTCACCGACTTCCCGGCCTACGACGAGTGGAACCCGTTCATCACCGAGATCTCCGGGCTCCTCGCCGAGGACGAGCGCCTCAACGCGGTCTTCCTGCAGGGCAACGGGAAGACCATGCGGTTCAAGCCGCGCGTCCTGCGCGTCTCCCCGGCCCGGCAGATCCGCTGGCTCGGGAAGCTCGGCCCCGGCGGGCTGTTCGACGGCGAGCACTACTTCGTGCTCGAGCCGCAGGCCGACGGCACCACGGTGCTCACCCACGGCGAGCGGTTCACCGGCGTCCTCGTGCCGCTCATGAAGTCCGCCCTCGCCGACACCGAGCAGGGCTTCGCGTCCATGAACAACGCCCTCGAGGGGCGCCTGAAGCTCCTCGAAGACTGAAAAAACGGCGGCCCGCTCGAGAGCGGACCGCCGTTGACCCCTTGATCTGGAAAGAGCGGCCCGCACTGCGACGGCGCGGGCCGTTCTGGTGCTTAGAGGACGCCCGCGCCCGCGAGCTCGGTAACGCCCGCGACCGAGTCCGCAACACCTTCGGAGGTGGTGTTGCCGACCAGGCCGCCGACCAGCGGGAGCCCGCCGGTCGCGCCGCTCACCGCGTCCAGGCCGGGAACGGCCGGGAGCATCTCCTCGTTGACGTCCACGTTGGAGGACTCGTTGGTCGAGAGCTCCTTGTGGCTGTCGTGGTGGTCGTGCCCGCCGGGGATCTCGGCGTCCGAGCCGCCCTCGCAGGAGGCGCTGGCGGAGCCGAGGATCGCGATGGCGTTGCCGCACACGTTGACCGGGGCCTGGATCGGGGCGAACAGCTGGTTGCCGTTGCCGAGGCCCACGTTGTCCTGGGTGGTCAGGTTGCCCGCGCCGGAGTAGTCGGCGTCGGCGCCGCCCTCGCACCCGGCGTTGGACGCACCGCCGACGGCGATGGCGTTGCCGCAGGCGTTGATCGGGGCCTGGATCGGCGCGAGCAGCTGGTTGCCCGAGAGCGCACCGTAGTTGAACTGCGAGAGCGTGTCGGACTCGGCCTTGCCGGACTCCTCGTGCCCGCCGGACTCGACGTCGGCGTGCGAGCCGCCGGTGGACCAGCCGTCCGCGACGCCGCCGACGGCGGCGGCGATGCCGCTGATGTCGGTGGGGGCCTGCACCGGGGCGAACGCCTGGTTGCCGTTGCCGAGGCCGGTGTTGTTCTGCGTGGTCAGGTCGCCCGCGCCGTCGTAGTCGGCGCTGGCGCCGCCTTCGCAGCCCGCGTTCGCGGTGCCGAGGACGGCCGCGGCCACGCCGCAGATGTTGATGGGCGCCTGGATCGGCGCGACCACCTGGTTGCCCGTCACCGCTCCGACCTGGTCCTGCGTGGTGACGTCAGGGCCGGTGGCCTGGGCGGTGCCGGCACCGGCGACGAGGGCGACCCCCGTCGCGACGAGGCTGGCCTGCGCGGTCTTGCGTGCCCATGAGTTATTCACGAAGTCTCACCTTTCAGGGAAATGGTTCTTGCTGTTCCATCACGTATCCCCCGTGAAGCTCCGTGGTCTCGAAAGCGTTGTTCGCGTCCGGCGGGCTGGGTCCCGCGACCGGACGAGGTGCTTTGAAACCGGGAGAGTTTTCTTGCTGGCCTTGCTGTTTCCTTGCTCGGTCGGTGGGGCCGCCCGGGCCTTCCGGCGCGCTAGGCGCCGCACGGACCGCCCGGGAGCCGCTGCGGTGCACCGCAGCGGACTCGCCGAACCGTTCGCGCAGGACCCGAACGGGCCCATCGACCGTGGTCCGCGGCGCGCCTGGCGGAAGCGCGCGCCGCGGGGTGTTCAGCCTTAGAAGGGCAGCACTCCGCCCGGAAGGCCGCCGCCGAGGTTCGAGAGCAGGTCGCTCAGCGGGTCACCCGCGGGAGCCTCCTGGTCCTTGACCTTGTCCGCGGTCTTGTCCGCGACGTTGTCGCCCTTGGCCTCCGCGTCGGGGCCGGACGGCACCAGGGCGTTGACGCCGGGAATCGAGTTCACGGCGCTCAGGCCGGGGACCTTGTCGGTGACGCCGCCGGCCAGGCCGGTCACGGCGTCGGGAGAGACCGGGAGCCCCCCGAGGGCTTCCGGCGTCGCCATCACGAGGTCGCCGGTCGATTCCGGGACCTCGGTGTCGGCGGCCTGGGCCGCCGTTCCGGCGAGCAGCAGAGCCCCCGTAGCGAGTCCTCCGATGAGGCCCGCCGTACGCACAGTGCGCATTTCCATCTGCTTTGTTGCCTTTCTCCGTACCGCGCGGACAAGGGTCGAACGGCTGGGGAAGCAGCGCGAATCGACCGCCGTGCGGTGCAAGATCGCTGAATTGTCAGTGGTTGACCAGCGTTCGAGGCAGCGCGCTCGCCGCGGGGACGGTCGCTCCTGCCGACTGCGGACCTCAGCCGCGACCTGGCCGGCTGGATCGCCGGGTAGTCGAGGACCGCGCTCGCTGTCCATCGGGCCGGTGACACTGCGGCCCGGCCGCTGTGACGCGGCCACACTGACTAACTGGAGAGGCTCGGGTGCGGTTACGCCCAGACGCGAAGAAATTCGAAAACATTGCGATGTTGCGGCCACGAAATGCGTAGATGACTCATATGCCCGACTGGGCATGGAAACAGCCCCTCACCGAAAGGTGAAGGGCCGCAATCCGAAAGGGTTAACGCACGCGGGGCAGGATCATCGTGTCCGTATGCCCGGCGCTCCCGTTCTCGCCGTCGCCGCCGCGCTTCTTCCTGATGAGCTTGATCGAGCGCGCCACCACGAACCACAGGAACAGCAGCCCGATGATCCCCAGCACGAGCTTGCTCAGCAGCCCCGAGTACTGGTCGATGATCGGCTGGATCGCCGGCCCGAACGCGAAGCCCAACCCCACCCAGATCGCGTTCCAGATCACCGAGCCCACCAGCGTGTAGCCCGTGAACTTCCAGAACGGCATCTTCTCGATCCCCGCCGGGACCGAGATCGCGCTGCGCACCAGCGGCAGGCACCGGCCCGCCAGGACCGCGATGCCGCCCCACCGGGCGAACACCTTCTCCGAACGCTCGAAGTCCTTGAGCTCCAGCAGCGGGAACTTCTCGAAGATCCACCGCGTCCGCTCGCGCCCGAACGCGTACCCGACGTAGTAGAGGACGTACGCCCCCGCCATCGAACCCATCGCGGCGAACAGCATCACCAGCCAGAAGTTCATCCTGTTGTCCCAGGCGAGGTACCCCGCCACCGGCAGGATCAGCTCGGACGGGATCGGCGGGAAGACCGACTCGATCGCGAGGGCCAGCCCCACGCCGACCTCGCCGAACTTGTCCATGAGGCTGAGGACCCACTGGATGAAGTCGCCCTCGCCTTCACCGGTCGGTATCTCACTGGACGCGGTGGCCATCGCCAGGCCCTGGCTGAGGAAGTTGGTCACGCCGCCAGCGTAACCGGCTCACTTTCACCCCCGCCTCGGTCGTCCGGCCGAGACCGGCCGGGCCCAGGCGGCCATTCGGCGGACTGCCCGCGGCCAGGTGTCGCCGCGCGTGCGGAGCCGGGCCATACTTAGTGGTAATTCCGCGCTTCCTTCGGACCCCACGCCCGGTGACGGCCCGTCCAGCGCACGCGGAAAAGAGTGAGGGGGGCTCGATGAGTCGCACGGTCGGGCCGTACACCGATGTCACGACCGCGCGCGTCGAAGGCGCCTACGAGCTCTGCGAAGGCCTCGACGAGAACGCCCGGCCCGTGCAGATCCTCACCCTCGGCACCACCTCCTCCAAGGACCCCGCGCGCCGCGGCCTCCTCTCCGACACCGTCGCCTGGGCCTACGCCACCGCCGGACCCGAGGACGCCCCCATCCTCGTCGCCGACCTCGAAGCCGAGCAGCCCTACGTCGTCGTCCTGCGCGACGCCCGCCTCCGCGGCGCCGACCGCATCATGGACCGCCTCCTCGCCCTCGGCCCCGCCACCGGCCCGCTCCCCGTCGGCCCCGCCGCCGCGGCCCAGCGCGCCGCCCACCAGCTGGCCGCCGCCCAGCGCTCAGCCGCACCGGCCTCCCCAGCGGGCGTCTCCGGGCCTCCCTCGCCACCGCCCATGTCTCCGCCGGTGATCATGATCGCCGCACCGAAGAAGCACTCGCAGCTCAAGCCGATCCTCATAGGGATCGGCTCAGTCGTCGTCATCCTCGCCCTCGTCATCGGCGTCTGGGCCGTCCTCTCCCGGCCCGGCGGCGACGACTCGGACGGCTCCGCCGAACCGCCCACCACCGCCGCCGTCGACGGCGTCTCCCAGGCCCCCGCCGCCGAACCCACCGATGCCGCCGCCGGAAACGAAGTGCCCCAATGGGACGCCGAGGCCCCCGCCGAACGCGTCGGCGGCAGCGCCTTCCCCGAAGACGCCGCGACCTCCACGTTCGCGGCCGCCAACTGGCCCTTCGCGTTCAAAGTCCCCGACGAGTTCGAGTGCACCGAGGACGGCGCGACCGCCGTCTGCACCGCCGACGACGGCGAGTCGACCCTCACGATCGGCTGGCTCCCCTGCGAGGGCGACTGCCCCCGCTCGGCCCGCAAGATCATGCGCGAAGCCCTCCCCTACCAGCCGCTGCAGGAGATGGCCGGGGAGGTCGCCTACGCCGAGCGCGACCAGGTGTACGGGCGCTGGCGCGGCACCTTGAGCGTGTTCGTGACCGACGCTGACGGCACGTTCCAGGCGTGGGCGACCGCCGACGTCGCCGCCGAACGCGAAGAAGAGGGCTGGCACGTGTTCAACGACGTCCTCAGCCAGGCGCTGGCCAAGACCGCCGCTTAGGCGTCCTCGCGGCCGTCCCAGCTCTGCAGGGCCGCCGCGACGATCTCGGGCGACGACGGCGCCGACTGCGAGATCGCCGTCCCCAGGCCGTGCTCGGCGAGCACCCGGGCATACGACTCGCCCTTGTAGGAGCGCAGGAGGTTCTGCGCGGCCTCGCGCTCGTCCTCGCCGAGGTCGGCGCGCGCGAGCATCGGGTACTCGAACTGGGCGACCTGCGCGGCGCCCGCGGGTACCTGGAGGTCGGGGTTCCCGGCGGCCTCGGGTGCTGACATGACGGCCGTGCCGTCGCCGCCCTCCCGGGTGTGGTCGTCGACCCCGAACATGATGATCCACATGAGACTCGCGGCGTGCTGGCGCGGGTCCTGGAGCGCGACGTCGGCCTCGTCGGGGAGCACCGCGTCGGCGCTCTCGCCCGCCGGGAGGGCCAGGCCGACGGCGGCGCTGGCGGTGGAGTCCTGGAGGACGTCCCACTGCTCGGTGAGGTCGGTGTCGTTGGAGCCGGCAGAGGCGGGGAGGTTGCGCCAGAGGGCGGTCTCGGGAATCCACACGTCGGCGTCGGTCTCGCCGAGGGCGTTGCCGGAGACGGCTTCGACGGTGATGTCGGCGCAGACGTCCGAGCCGCGGGAGGGGGCACCGCCGCCTGCGGCGACGAAGTCCTCGAGAGCCGCGGCCAGCTCGGGTGCGGCGGCGACGTGGAGCGCCACTTCCGTCCCGCAGGACTGGACGTGGGCGATGGCGGCGTTGAGGGTGTACGCGGTGACCGGGGTGAACACGGCGAGCAGCGCGAGCCCGCCGAGGAGGCGGCGGCCCTCTTTCGAGAGGCGGCCGCGCCTGCGATGCACACCGGTCATGTGACGAGTGTATGACCTGGCGCAAACCGCGTCGAGGTCGCGTTTTTCAGTTATCTCTTGGGGACTGTGCGCTACGAGCGGTCGTTGCCGCACGCGTGCAGCGCTTCTGGGCCCGGGACGCTCGCGGCCGACCCGGCCCGCCGATGGTCGGAGCCGGCGGCGGGCCGGCCGTGCGCGTCGGGCTCAGTTCCTCTTCAGCGGCGCCGGGGGCGGCGCTTGGGCGGGGTGAGCAGGTCCGCGACAATCCGCATCGTCTCGGGGACGAGGCGGAAGTAGGCCCACACGCCGCGCTTGTCGCGCTCGACGACCCCGGCCTCGGCCAGGATGCGCAGGTGGTGGCTGACCGTGGGCTGGGACAGGCCCAGCGGCTCGGTCAGCTCGGCCACGCAGGCCTCCTGCTCGGGAGCGGCCTGGATGAGGCTGAGGAGCTGGAGGCGGTTCGGATCGGCGAGTGCTTTGAGGACACCCGCGATGCGCTCGGCGTCGGATTTGGAAAGCGCTTCGCCGCTGACCGGCGAAACGGGCGTCTCGGCCTCGACGGTGACTCGCACCATGATCGTGTTCCTTCCGGATTGGTTCCAGTCGGTACCGGATTCGGCCGCACTGCCATTAATCCAGTTCCAACCCTGAATATGCCCTCGCGGTGTGGCCGGGCGGTAACGACGACGCTTCCGGCTCGCAAAGGGTTTCGGTTCCTACGGATCTCGCTCGGGCCGCACCAAGTCCCTGACCGGATCCACCGCCGAGATTACGCCTGCCTCGCCAGCGGATCTACCGTTGACACAAGATCAGTTTGCAGGCCACAGCGGCGATTATTCAGTTAATGCAGCACTACCTGGAGTTATATCTAAATCTACCAATATTTAAGCGGTTGCCGTCTCGCGATTGAGAGCCGGTTCACGTGATTATTTCGGATCGACGTCCCAATATATAGAACACCCTGATTCCGAGCCTAGCGCGAATCCGACAGTCGCGCGGGCTTCTTTTGTTTCGGGCTCGTTACATAGGCTTGAGAATGCGCACATCCGCGGCTACGGCGAAGGGCGGGGCCGTTCGGCCCCGCCCCGCATTCACGCTCGTAACTGCCTGCTCAGAGGCGCGGTCTGGCGGTCGAGGCGCGCTCGATGAGCTCGGCGTCGACCATGAGCTCATCGGGGTAGTCGGCGTCCTCGACCAGGGCCGCTTCGAGGGCCTTCACGCCCATGTCGTGCAGCGGCAGCGCCACCGTCGTGAGCGAGGGGGTGAGGTCGCGCACCACCGGGATGTCGTCGAACCCGGCGACCGAGACCTGGTCGGGGATGCTCACGCCGCCTTCGCGCAGCGCGGTGCACAGGCCCGTGGCCTGCACGTCGCTGGTGACGAACACGGCCGTGGGCAACGCGCCGCCGTCCAGGAGGGCCCGCCCGGCCTGGTAGCCGCCGTCGCGGCTGAACTCGGCCGCGACGTGCATGACCTCGGCGTCCTCGGGCAGCGCCGAGAGGAACCCCTCGCGGCGTTCGCGCACCACCTGCAGCTGCTCGGGCCCGGCGACCACGGCGAAGCGGCGGTGGCCCAGCTGGGTCAGGAACCGGGCGAGACCGGCCGCGCCCTCGCGGTTCGCCGGGCGCACCACGCGCCCGGGCAGGCCCGGCTGGCCCACGCTCACCACAGTGGCACCCAGTTCCAAGAGGTCCGAGAGGTGCTCGGACAAGCGCTGCTCGGCGGCCTTGTCGGTCGTCCGCGAACCGGCGACGATCACCGCGCGCGGGCGGTAGCCGCGCAGCGAGTCCAGGTGCTGCACTTCAGAATCGGGGTCGATGCCGGTGTCGGCGATCAGCACGCGCACGTTGCGGCGGGCGGCCTCGGCGAGGACGCCGCCCGCGATCTGCCCGAAGTACGGGTCGGTCACGTCGTGCAGGAGCAGGGCCACAGTCTGGGAGGTCGCGCGGGCGAGGACCTGCGCGCCGACGTTGGGGGCGTATCGCAACCGGCGGGCCGCCTCGCGGACCCGCTCGCTCAGCTGGTCGCTCACCCGGTGGGGGGAGCCGTTGAGCACGCGGGAGGCGGTGGCCACCGAGACGCCGGCGGCTCGGGCGACATCGGCCAGTCGGGCCGGTTGTTTGCGTTCCATCTCGCTGAGGCTACCCATCTGCGGAAAGCGCTGCTCAAGCGGTCCTGAAACGCCGTTCCCTCCACACTCGCCAGACCACATACGCCACAGCCGCAACGCCGACGCCGACGGCCGCGACCTTGAGCGGACTGGGCCCCGACAGGGGCGGGCGCAGGGCCACGGGGCGCCGGAACGTCAGCTGCGGCCAGCCCTCCTCCTGGGCGAGGCGGCGCAGGCCGCGGTCGGGGTTGACCGCGCGCGGGTAGCCGACGGTGCGCAGCATCGGCTCGTCGGTGATGGAGTCGGAGTAGGCGAAGGACGCGTCGAGGTCGACCCCGCGCGCGGTGGCGAACGCCTTGACGGCGTCGGCCTTCGCGGGCCCGGCCGCGTAGAAGTCGATCTCGCCGGTGTACCGGCCGTCATCGCCGATGACCATGCGGGAGGCGATGACATCGGTGGCGCCGAGCATCCGTCCGATGGGGGCGACCATCTCCTCGCCGGACGCGCTCACGAGCACGACCGCGCGGCCCGCGGAGCGGTGCGCCTCGATGAGGGCGGCCGCTTCGGCGTAGACGGCGGGCGCGATGAGCTCGTCGAGCGTCTCGTTCACGATCGACCGGACCTCCTCGGCGGGCCAGCCGCGCGAGAGCTCGGCGACGTAGTCGCGGGTGCGCGCCATCTGGACCTCGTCGGCGGAGCCGCCGAGGCGGAAGAGGAGGTGCGAGTAGGCGACCTTGAGGACGTCGCGGCGGGCGAGGAGCCCGCCCTGGTAGAGCGGCCGGGAGAAGGCGAGGGTGCTGGCCTTGGCGATCACGGTCTTGTCGAGGTCGAAGAAGGCCGCGCCGGGGCGGCGGCCCGGTGCCGCGACCGGTTCGAGCGAGAGTGCCGGTGAGCCTTGAAGCGGCTCCGCTGCGTTCATGCCGCAAGCATAGACAGCGGGGCAAACGCGTTTCGACCGCTTGTGGCGCGACGCGCACGTGTCGCCGCCGCGGCGCCGTACCGGGTGCCCCGGGTTACCCGCCCATTCCCACCTTCACCACTACCAGCGAAATAAGAACACCCTCCCACACGGGTACGACACCGTCGGCCGCGAAAATTCGAACACGCAGGCGGGCGGGCCGATATCCCTTCGGGGAGCGGGGCAGGGCGCGATTCGAACATGCCCGTGTCGGGGGTGGAACGTAGGCTGGCGCCATGTCGAAGAGCCAGCGAATCGCCTACGCGTGCGGCGCGTGCGGCGTCCGGGTCCCCAAATGGGTCGGGCAGTGCCCCGACTGCGGCGAGTGGGGCTCCATGGAGGAGACCGCGGCCCCGCCCCGCCAGACCGGCGGCAGCTCGATCGCCTCGGCCATGCCCTCCGCGCGGCGGCCCGCCAAGCCCGCCATGCGCATCGGCACCGTCTCGGCCGCGCAGGCCGCGAGCCTGCCCACCGGCATCGGCGAGTTCGACCGCGTCATGGGCGGCGGCCTCGTCCCCGGCGGCGTCACCCTCATCTCCGGCGAGCCCGGCGTCGGCAAGTCCACGCTCCTCCTCGAAGTCGCGCACCGCTTCGGTGAAGCCGGGTACGGCAAAGCGCTCGTCGCCACCGGCGAGGAGTCCGCCGCGCAGGTCCGCCGCCGCGCCGACCGCACCGGCTGCCTCTCCGAAGAGCTCTACCTCGCCGCCGAGACCGACCTCGGCGCCGTCCTCGGCCACGTCGAGGACGTCAAACCCGCCCTCCTCATCCTCGACTCCGTGCAGACCGTCATCGCCCCCGACACCGACGGCGTCCCCGGCGGCGTCACCCAGGTCAAGGCCGTCGCCAGCGCGATCACCGCGGAAGCCAAGGCCCGCAACATGGCCGTGATCCTCGTCGGGCACGTCACGAAGGACGGCGGCATCGCCGGGCCGCGCGCCCTGGAGCACCTGGTCGACACGGTCGTCCACTTCGAAGGCGACCGGCACTCGATGCTGCGGCTGCTGCGCGGCGTGAAGAACCGCTTCGGCCCGGCCGACGAGGTCGGCTGCTTCGAGATGACCGAGGACGGCATCGTCTCGCTCGCCGACCCCTCCGGGCTGTTCCTGGACGACGCGCCGACCGAGCCGACGCCGGGCACGTGCGTCACGGTGACGATGGAGGGCCGCCGGGCCGTGCCCGTGGAAGTGCAGGCGCTCCTTGGGAAGTCGGTGAAGGACGGCGCGGTCCCGCGGCACACGGTGTCGGGGCTCGACCAGGCCCGGTTGAACATGGTGCTGGCGGTGCTCACGCGGCGCGGCGGGATGCGGCTGCTCGACCGGGAGGTGTACGCCACGACGATCGGCGGCATCCGGGTGCGCGAGCCCGCCTCTGACCTGGCGCTGGCGCTGGCGCTGGTGAGCGCGGACCAGGAGATCGCGGTGAGCGCGGACCTGGTCGCGATCGGCGAGGTGAGCCTGACGGGTCAGGTGCGGCGGACGGTGAACGCGGACAGGCGGATCGGGGAGGCGGCGCGGCTCGGTTTCAAGACGGCGATCGTCCCGAAGGGCTCGGTCGCGGAGCGGCACAGGGGCATCGAGGTCGTGGAGGTCGAGACGATCATCGACGCGAAGCAGGCGGCGGCGCGCACGTGGGCGCGGCGTGGCTGACCGGCAGAGACCTGAGGCTGCTTGCAACCGGGTTGCCCGGCATGGCCTCCGCGTCCTACGGTGGCGGTTGTGACTGATGCTTCTGATACCGGTGCGGCGGTGGCCGATCTGCAGACCGAGCGGCTGCTGCTGCGGGTGTGGACCGCCGCAGAGGCGGCGACCGTGGCCGAGGGCGGCCGTCTGGACGACTGGGCCGAGGGCTTCCCCGATGAGGGCGACAAGGTGATCGCGCCGCTGATCGCGGCCGAGCCGGCGTGGCAGGGGCCGTTCGGGCACCGGCTGATCGTGGAGCGCGGGAGCGGGCTCGTGGTCGGTTCGCTGGGCCTGTTCTGGCCGCCTGCGGACGGCGCGGTGGAGCTCGGGTACGGTGTCGCGCCGTCGCGGCGCGGGCGCGGGTACGCCCCGGAGGCGGTGCTGGCGCTGACGGCGCACGCGTTCACGTCCCCTGAGGTGGAAGCGGTGTTCGCGCATGTGGAGCCGTCGAATCCGGCTTCAGTGCGGGTCTTGGAGAAGGCCGGTTTCATGCCGGGCGGTCCGGGTGCGGAGGAGGGCACGGTCCGCTACGACGCGCCGCCGCCGGGGGCTTGAGTCCTGCTTATTCGGGACGCGGGCCGATCTGGTCAAAGGGGCGTTCGGTCACCGCTTCGGCTTGGCCCGCAAGGAGGCCGCGTTTGCGGCTGAGGTCGGCGAGCTGGTCGTCGAGCCTGGCGAGGGCGTCGTGCATGACCTCGCGCGAGTGGACGCAGTGCCGGATCCCTTCCTTGGTGGCGCAAGGGATGAGGTGCCGGATCTCGCGGGTCGAGACGCCCGCTTCGAGCAGTTCGCGGATCTGCTCGACCCGCGCCGGGGCGTCCTCGGAGTAGGAGCGGTAGCCGTGCGAATCGCGTCCGGGCAGCAGCAGTTCCTGCTCTTCGTAGTAGCGCAGGAGCCGGGTGCTCACCCCGGTCCGGCGCGACAGCTCGCCGATTCGCATCGTGACCTCCGTCATAAGTGTTTGGCCTTCACACTGATGTGAAGCCATAACGTCGCTGGCATGACCAACATTTCCACGCGACTCCCCGTCCTGACCACCGAGGTCCACGGCTCCGGTCCCGGCATCGTCCTCGCCCACGGCGCCAGCGGCCGCATCGAGTCGAACTTCGGGGCGCTCCTGCCGCTGCTCGCCAAGGGCCACACGGTCACCGCGTCGTCCTATCCGGCGGACGACACGGTCCTCGACCTGGACTCGCTCGCCGACGCGCTCGTGGCCGAGGCCGCGACCGAGCGGTTCACGATCATCGGGTTCTCGCTGGGCACGGCGGTCGCGGTGCGCGCCGCCGCCCGCCACCCCGAGCGCGTCACCGGGCTCGTCCTCGCGGCGGGGATCGCCCGCGCCGACAACCGGCTGCGGCTCGCGCTCGACCTGTGGCGCGCACTGCTCGCCTCGGGCGACCGGGACGCGTTCGCGCGCTTCGCCCTCGGCTCGGCGTTCAGCCCGGCGTTCGTGAACGGCATGGCGCCGGAGGGCGTGGCCGCCACGGTCGAGCAGATCGCGTCGAACATCCCCGGCGGCACGGCCGCGCAGGCGGCCCTCATCGGGACCGTGGACACCACGGCCGACCTGGCCGGCATCGCGGTGCCGACCCTGGCGGTCAGCGCGACCGAGGACGTGCTGGTGGACCCTGCGAACCACCGGTTCCTCGCCGAGCAGATCCCGGGCGCCGAGTACGCCGAGGTCAAGGCCGGGCACGTGCTCATGGCCGAGCAGGCGGACGCCTGGCACGGACTCGTCCTGGACTTCCTCGAACGCAACGGCCTCTGAAGCGGCCCAGACGAAGCCGGGGCGGCGTCAGCGACAGCGGACGCCGCCCTTCAGGGTCGTTCAGAGGCCCAGCTTCGCGAGCTCGTTCCGGGACGCCACGCCGAGCTTCGGGTACGCCTTGTACAGGTGGTACCCGGCCGTGCGCGGGCTCAGGTACAGCTGCTCGCCGATCTCCCGGTTGCTCAACCCGGCCGCGGCGAGGCGGACCACTTGCAGCTCTTGGGGAGTGAGCTTTCCGGCGAGGTCGGGGGCGGCCTCGATCGGGCCCGCGTCGCCGGAGGCGCGCAGCTCCCGGCGGACGCGATCGCTCCACGGCTCGGCGCCGAGCCGCTCGAACACCGCTGCGGCGCTGCGCAACCGGGTCTTCGCCTCGTTGACGCGCCGGGCCCGGCGCAGCCACTCGCCGAGGATCAGGTCGGTGCGGGCCGATTCGAACGGGAAGCCGTCGTCCTCTTTGTGCAGTTCGGCGGCGCGCTGGTAGTGCGCCCCGGCGTCCTGCTCGTCCGCGAGGAGGCCCCGGCAGCGCTCGACCTGCGCCATCAGATGCGGCTGCTCGCTCGCTTCGGCCCACTGCGTGAACCAGTCGAACGCGCCCGCGACCCGCTCGGGTTCGCCCATGCGCACCGCCGCCTCGACGGCTACGGGCACGAGCGGCAGCGCCTCGCCCGGCGCGTTCGAGTCGAGGTGGGCCAGGAACCGGTCGAGCGCTTCCTCGTTGCGTCCCAGGGAGAAGTCGAGGAGCGCGAGCGGCAGGTCGATCGCGACGACCGTGTCGCCGGGCGAGTCCGCCTCGGCCGCTTCGATGATCTCCCGGGTGCGGACCTCCTCGCCGCGGTAGGCGGCGGTCATCGCGAGGACGTGCGCGCGGGCCTTCACGGGGCCGATGCGCTGCCCCACTTCGGTCGAAATGTCGATGGCGCGTTCGGCGAGGGCCTCGGCGTCGCGCCACCGCCCCCTGCGGAACTCGGTGATGCCGTTGAAGACCAGGGCCCGCGGCAGGGCCCCGGCGGCGCCGCGCTGGCGGGCGAGGCGGATCGTGTTCGCCGCGGTCTGCTCCGCCGAGGCGATGTCGCCGTTGAGGAGCTGCCACCAGGCGACCATGGTGCGGTTCTCCGGCGACACGGACTCGCCCGACTCGTCATGGACCTTGGTGAGGCGCCGCAGGGCCGCGACGGCCTCGCCGACGGTGACAGTGGCGGACCGGTTGAACCCGGCGGTGGCGGTCGCGAGGTCGCGGACGAGCCAGGCGTGGTCGATCCCGAGGCGTTCGGCGTGCTCGGCGGCGACCTCGGCGCGGGAGAAGTCCCCTGCCTGCCAGGCGAGTTCGATGGCGCGGAACAGCGGGTACCCGGCGGACTGGGGCTCCCCGGCCGTGTAGTGGTCGGCGGCCTGCATGTAGAGCCGGTAGGACTCGCGGACGTCGTTGTCCCACGCGGCGACCATGGCGACCATGAGGGTGGCGCGGGCGAGGACCCTCGGGTTCGCGGTGTAGCGCAGGATCTGGCCGTACAGCTCTCTCGCCTTGGGGCCGTTGCCCGCCGCGATCGAGGCCTCGGCGGCGCGGAGCAGCCTGCGGCCGCGCTCCTCCGGGTCGGGCGTGAACGACGCGGCGCGTTCGAGGATTCGGAACTCGACGCCGTGCCCGCCGCACGTGCCCAGGCACTGCGCAGACGCTTCGAGGGCGGCGGCGACCTCCTCGTCAGGGCCCGTGGCGGCCGCGGAGAGGTGGAAGGCGCGGCGGTAGTCGTCGGCGTCCAGGGCCGCGGCGTAGACGCGGTGGGCCTCGATACGGCGGAACAGCGGCGCGCCCTGGTAGGCGGCGGTGCGGATGAGCGGGTGCCCGAACGTGAAGCGGTCGGCGCCGAAGCGCACGAGGTCGTCGGCCTCGGCGGGGGCGAGGTCGGCGAGCTCGGCCCCGAGTTTCGCGGCGACCTCGAGGACGAGCCCGGTGTCGGCCGTATCGTCGGCGGCGATGACCAGCAGCAGCGTCCGCGTGGCCTCGGGAAGGCGGTCGATGCGGTCGCCGAACACCTGCTTGAGGCGACTGGTCGTGGACCGGTTGCCGGGCCAGTCGGCGGCGAGGCGCACCTCCGAGTCGACCAGCGGCAGCTCGAGCAGCGCGAGCGGGTTGCCCTCGGCCGAGCGCAGCAGCTGCGCCCGGTCGGCGTACTGACCGCCGCCGAGCCGGGCGGCGAGGAGGCTCGCGGCGGCCTCGTCGTCGAGCGGGCCGAGGCGCAGCTCGTCCAGGCCCGGGGTCGGGAACGCGGGGGCGTACCCCTCCCGGACGGTGAAGACCATCAGGGCCGCTTCCGCCGCAAGGCGTTTCGCCATGAACAGCAGGACGTCGGCGGAGTCCTGGTCGAGCCAGTGCGCGTCCTCCACAATGCACAGCACGGGCTGGTGGGCGGCCGCTTCGGTGAGGAGGCTCAGCGCGGCGAGGCCGACGGTGAAGCGGAGGTTCCCCGGCGGCGCCTCCTTGTCCGGCACGGCGGCGAGGCCGAGGATGCGGGAGAGGACGCACGCGTGGTGGTCCGGGATCGCCTCCAGATGCCCCGCGAGGGGCAGCAGGAGCGCCTGGAGGCCCGCGAAGGACCAGGCGTGCTCGGACTCGACCCCGGTGCAGCGCAGCACGGTCGCGTCCCGGGCGTCCTCCGCGGCGGCCGCGGCCAGGGTCGACTTGCCGATCCCGGCCTCCCCGCGCAACACGAGGGCCGAACCGCGGCCCTCCCGGGCGGCGGCGAATCGTTCCGCGAGGGCGGCGGTCTCGGTATCGCGTCCGTACAGCACGACCTCAACGGTACCGGCGTTTCCGCACCCCGCCAGGGCCCCGGACCGGGTCCTAGGACGAATTGCCTAGACCCGGTCCGCGAGGTTTAGTACGGGTTGGGCAGCGGGGTCGCCTTGCGGGCGCTGGCGAGCGCCAGCGCCCACCAGTGCAGCTCGTCGAGCATGGTCTTCGCGGCGGGCTCGTTCTCGCCGAACCTGGTGAACTCGCCGCGGTCGTCGAAGCCCTGGAAGAACCGCGGGAACGCGATCGTGTTGCGGATCGTCATGGTGCGCAGCTCGGGGAAGATCTGACGCAGGTGCTGGGCGGCGTTCTGGCCGCCGGTGATCTTGCCGCCGTAGGTGACCATCGCGACGGGCTTGGCCGCCCACTCGTTCATGTAGTAGTCGATCGCGTGCTTCAGGGCGGCCGGGATCGACATGTTGTACTCGCCGGAGACCACGATGAACGCGTCGGCGCGGTGCAGGCGCTCGGACAGGGCCGTGACGTTCGCGTGCGGCTCGGCCGCGGTGGACCACATGTCGTTCTCGGCCAGGTGCTGGGGCAGGTCGGCGTCGAGCAGGTCGATCACGTCGACGTCGAAACCGCCGTGCTGCTCGGCGACTTCCGCGATCCACTTGGCGGGGGCGGGGGCCCAGCGGCCCTCGCGGGTCGACCCGATGATGACGCCGAGGTTCAGTCTGTCGCTCATGGTGTTTCCGTTCCTTCGTAGCTCTGGCTTGCGATGACGAAGCTACGGACGGACCGACCGGGGGCACATCCGTCGACCGACTGGCCCGCGACTGGTCGAGTCGTGCAGTAGGCGTCAACGGTCGTATGACAGATGCGCGACCGGCCGCCCGGCTCCTAGCGTTGCCGCCATGACAACGACTGCAGCGGAGCCCGGCGCCCGCGATGAGACCGAACCCGCCGCGGAGGCGGCCACCACCAACTGGGCGGCGATCGTCGCCGTCGGCTTCGCCCAGCTCGTCGTCGCCGGAGCGATGTCGAGCATCGCGGTGGCGCTGCCGCTGATCCGCACCGACTTCGCCGTCAGCGAGGCCGCGACCGCCTGGGTCCTCCTCTCCTACGCCCTCCCCGTGGGCGCGGTCGCGATCGCCGCCGGGCGGCTCGCCGACCGGGCCGACCTGCGCGCGGTCGCCGTGTTCTCCATGGGGGCGTTGACCGTCGCCTCCGTCGCGGCCGCGCTCGCCCCCACGTTCTGGCTGCTGCTGACCGCCCGCGCGGTCGGCGGCCTCCTCGGCGGGCTCCTGTTCGGGATGACCGGGCGGATCATCGTCACCTCCTCCTCGCCTGAGCACCGCGGCCGGGCCATGTCGGCCATCGCGCTCTTGATGACGGTGGGCGGCATGGGCATGGTCGGCGCGGGCGGGTTCGTCGTCGCCGCGTTCGACTGGCGCGGCCTGTTCTGGGTCCTCGCCGCCATGGGCGCCGTCGCGGTGGCGGCGGTCGCGGTGTACGTGCCCAGCAACGGGACCGGCCTGCCGCGCCTGGAGCGGACGCTGATCGCTGACACCGTCACGTCGGGCGGCGCGATCGCGGCGTTCCTCCTGGCCTTCGAGTACGTCGACACAGCGCCCTGGATCGCGTTGGGGGCCTTGGTGGTCAGTGTCGCGCTGGCGACGGTGTGGGTGCGGCGGCCCTCGTCGGCGGCCACGGTGGTGCTGCTGCGGACGCCGGCGCTGAGCGGAGCGCTGCTGAGCCTGGTGCTGTTGTCGGCGGTGACGGGCCTCTTGAACTTCAGCCTCCCGTTCCTGCTCACGGACGTGCAGGGGGTGCGCCCGGAGCTCGTGTCGACGGTGATGCTCACGTTCATCGGCGGCGTCGCGGTGGTGACGCCGGTGGCGGGCTGGCTCGCGGACCGGTTCGGTCCGGGCAGGGTGTCGCTGGTGGGCGCGGCCCTGTCGGTGGTCGCGGTGGTGCCGCTGCTGTTCGTGGGGGCGGAGACGGGACTGGTCGACCTCGGGGTGCGGATCGGCTTGCTGGGCGCGGTGTTCGGCCTGTTCAGCGCGCCGATGAACACGTACATGCTGGCTTCGGCGCCGACCGAGCAGGCGGGGACGGCGGGCGCGTTCATCGCGACGACGCGGACGATCGGGTCCTCGCTGGGGCCGGTGCTCGCGGCGCTCGCGTGGGGGCTCGGGGCGACGGCGGTGGACGGCTACCGGCTCTCGGCGTTCACGGTGGCGGCCGCCCTGGTCCTCGGCGCGGCCCTGCAGGCCACGACGAAACCGTGGAAGGCCCGGGCCGCGGCGTAAGACGCGCGGAGTCCTCCCGTTCGCTACCGCTTTCGAGTGGAAATCGACGCCCCGGGCCCGTTTCGGGCCCGGGTTTTGTCGTACCCCTCGGCCACGATCGAACGGCGCGACAGTACTTTCCCCTCTTGTGGTGGGTGGGGGCTAGGGACGGCCGCAGGCGGGGCTGCAATTCGCGCGGGGCTACAGATCCAGCTTCGCGAGCTCCGTGCGCGAGGAGACGCCGAGCTTCGGGTAGGCGTTGTACAGGTGGTAGCCCACCGTCCTGGGGCTGACGAACAGCTGCTCGCCGATCTGGCGGTTCGTGAGCCCGTCGGCCGCGAGGCGCACGACCTGGAGTTCCTGCGGGGTCAGCAGTTCGGCCAGGTCGGGCTTGGACTCGACAGCGGTCGAGTCGCCCGCGGCGCGCAGTTCCCCTTGAGCCCGTTGCGTCCACGGCACCGTACCGAGCCGCTCGAACACCTCGGTGGCCTCGCGCAGGTGCGCCCGCGCCTCGTTGATGCGCCGCACCCGCCGCAGCCACTCGCCGTACAGCAACTCCGTGCGGGCCCGCTCGAACGGGTCGATGTCGTCGGCGCGGTGCAGCTCCACGGCCCGCGCGAAGTGCGTCCCGGCCTCGGCCTCGGTCGCGAACAGCGCCCGGCAGCGCTCCACGAGCGCCTCCCAGTAGGAACGGCCCGTCGCATCGGCCCAGTCGGCGAACCAGTCGAACGCCTCCTTGACCTCCGCGAGCCGCCCGGAGCGGAACGCCGCCTCCACGAGCGTCGGCACCTGCATGAGCACCTCCATGGGCGTGCCGCCCTCGGCGATGCGCAGCAGCCGGTCGAACGCGGCCTCGTAGCGCCCGAGCCCGAGTTCCAAGAGCCCCAACGCAGTATCGGCGGGGATGACCGAGTCCTCGGGCGCGTCCTGGATCGCGGCGGCCACGAGCTCGCGGCAGCGCCGCTCCTCGCCGCGGATCGCGGCGATCGGCAGCAGCACCCAGATGCGGCCCTGCATGAGCGCCCGGCGGTCGTTCTGCTCGTGGGCGAGCTCGATCGCGCTGGACGCCGACGCCTGCGCGTCCGCGTACCGTCCATAGTGGTACTGGGTCTGGGCCTGGACGAGCAGGGCCTGCACGAGCGGGCTCAGCGCGCCGCGTTCACGGCACCACCGCACCTGCTCGGCCGCGGCCTGGTACGCGGCGGGCACGTCACCGGCGAGGAACCGCCAGCGCGCGGCCAGGACCTGGTCGAACGCCTGGAAGTCCTCGTGGAGCGGCTGGTAGTAGTCGTAGAGGGAGCGCAGCGCGTCGACCGCTTCCCCGGCGGTGTCGTCGGGCTGGCGGTTGAGCCCGGCGGCGGCGCGGGCGAGGCGGCGGACCCAGGCGTTGTTGGAGCCGCCGTACTTGGAGGCGAGGCCGGAGGCGTACTTCACTTTGGTGAAGTCGCCTGTCTCCCAGGCGTTCCAGACGCCGCGCAGCAGCGGGTAGCCGGTGTTCTCGTGGCCGGTGGCGGCGTAGTGCTCGGCCGACTCCATCCACACGTCGAAGCCTTTGGAGTGGCCGGCCCAGGAGAGGATAGTGGCGCGGATGAGCGCGGCGCGGGCGAGGAGCACGTGGTCTTCGGTGAGCCGCTCGGCGGCTTCGGCGAGCTCGAGTGCCTTGCCGGTCATGCCTGCGGCGTAAGCGCATTGGGCGGCTTCGACGAGGCGGCGGGCGCGGCGGCACGGGTCGGGGGTGAAGCTCGCGGCGCGTTCGAGGGCGGCCATCTCGGCGACGCAGCCGCCGCGTTCGGCCTCGTAGGACGCGATGGATTCGAGTGCGGCGGCGGCTTTCTCGTCGAGGCCGGTGGTGGCGGCGGCGAGGTGGCGGGCGGCGCGGATGTCGCCGTCGCCGAACGCTTCGGAGAGGGCGCGGTGGGCTTCGATGCGGCGGGCGCGCGGCGCGGAGTGGTAGGCGGTGGAGCGGATCAGGGGGTGCACGAACTCGATGCGGCCCCGGTGGTACCGCAGGAGGTCGTCCACTTCGGCCGGTTCGAGGTCGGCGAGGCTCGCGTCGAGTTTCGCTGCGGCCTCGGCGATCACGGCGGTCTCGCCGGTCTCCTCGGCGGCGGCGAGCAGCATGATCGTGCGGGTGCTCTCGGGGAGGGCGATGATGCGCTCGGTGAACGCCTGCTTGATGCGCGAGGTCGTGGAGTAGCGGCTGTTGGAGGTGTCGGCGCGCAGCAGCGACTCCTCGTTGTCGGCGGCCGGGAGTTCCAAGAGCGCCAAGGGGTTGCCTTCGGCCATGCGGAGGATCCAGTCGCGGCTGGTGAAGGGGATCTCGTCGGCGCGCATGTCGAGGATCGCCTGGGAGGCGTCGAGGTCGAGCGGACCGAGGGTGAGTTCGGGGATGCCGGGGGCGGGGAAGTCGGGGGCGAAGCCGTCGCGCACGACCAGGACCATCGTGATCGACTCGGTCGAGAGGCGCCTGGCGGCGAACAGGAGCGCGTTGGTGGAGTCGCGGTCGAGCCAGTGGGCGTCGTCGATGACCACGTACACGGGCCGTTTCGCGGAGGCGTCGACGAGGAGGTTCAGGAGGGCGAGGCCGACCTGGAGGGAGTGGGCGCGGTTGGTGCCGTCGCCCATGCCGAGGGCGGTGCGCAGGGCCTCGGCCTGGGCCGCGGGGAGGCGGTCGATGCGGTCGAGCAGCGGGTGGAGCAGCATCTGGAGTCCGGCGTAGGACCAGGTGTGCTCGGCTTCGACGCCGAGGGTGCGCAGGACGGTGAAGCCTTCGGCGCGCGGGATGACGGCGTCGACGATCGCGGATTTGCCGATCCCGGGCTCGCCGCGGACGACGAGCGCGCCGCCGTGGCCGACGCGGGCGCCGTCCATGAGCGCCTGGATCGCGTCGAGTTCGGGGTCGCGGCCGTACAGGACGGGGCGGGCGGGTTCCTCCGGCAGCGGGGCGGCGTCCTGGCGCGCGCGCGTGGTGTCGGCAATGGGATTCACGGCGGGCTCCATCCTCAGGACGACCGGGGACTCCTCCAGGGTAGCCACGGGGGCCGACGGCTCGCATCTGTCATTCGACTGGGATCGACTGGGGCGCCCGCCACCTGGTCGAACGCGCGCACCGTCTGGGTTCGGTTCCCAGTCGCCGCGCCCAGTCGTCCGACCGGGGCGCGGGCGCTTCCGGGCGCTTAGCGTCGACGGCATGACCGCACCACCTGAGATCCAGACGCCGAAGGGCGCAGCGCCGACGCGGACCCTCCGCTGGGCGCCGGCGCTCTGGGCGGCATACGCGCAGGCCACAGCCTTCGCGGCCGCCGCGGTGACCGCGTTCCTCGTCACCGATATCGCCGCCGCTTTCCATGCTTCGCCGGGGACGCGGCTGTGGCCGCTCGGGGCGTTCGCGGTCGGACTGGTCGTCGCGGCGAACGCGACGCGCCGCACCGGCACGCTCGGGAACGCCCGGTACACGGGAGCGATCAGCTTGGGGGCGTTGGCGTTCGGGGCGCTCGCGGTGGCGCTCGCGCCGGGCTTCGGGTTCGCCGTGGCGGCGGCCGGGGCGTTCGGGACGGCCGCCGGGTTCGCGATCGCCCTCGCCGGGCGGGTGCTGGCGGCGGCGGAGGTCGGCGACGGCTCCGCGTCGGTGGCGCTGTCGGCGGCGGCGCTCCTGGCGGGGATCGCGGCGGGCGTGGGCGCTCTGTTCGCGGTGCCGCTGTACGGCTGGCGGGGCGTGTTCGGCCTCGTGGTGGTCGCGGCGGTCCTGGCGGCGTGGAAGTTCGCGGAATATGTCCCGGATGATGCACGCGCGTTAGAGAAATGTGACGTGAGGTTCGACTGAGTTTCCCTTATATAACTGGGAACTCTGAGGTTCGGATGTCACGATGAGTCGTCCGGGTATTCGGAGGTTTTACCCGGCACGCGGGCACCGGCCGTCCTGTGGCGGTGTCCGGCAGAAGGCCCCGGGGAGGTTCGAGACCCCGGGGCCTTCACCATGTCCTGTCCCCGTTCCCGTCCCTGAAGCCGCCTTCAGGCCGCTTAAGCCTGCCTTAAGGTTTCAGCGTCAAACTCGACTGAACTCATTTACGGCTCGCAAGCTTCGCCGAGCGCGGTCCGGCGCGAAGAACACCGGACTCGAGCGGACGGCCCACGATCTCCTGGGCGAGTTCGGCAGTGCGGATGAGGGCTTCAAGGTCCACACCGGTCTCCACACCCATGTCGTGGAGCATGTGGACCACTTCCTCGGTCGCCACATTGCCGGAAGCGCCCGGAGCGAACGGGCAGCCGCCGATCCCGCCCACACTGGCGTCGAACTCCACGACGCCGCGATCGAGCGCAGTGAGGAGGTTGGCCAGGGCGGTCCCACGGGTGTCGTGGAAGTGCATGAGCATCGGCAGATCGGTGTCGACGGCGTCGAGCAGCTCCGTGACACGGCGAGGGGTCCCCATCCCGGTGGTGTCGCCGAACGCGACTCGACCGGCCCCAGCGGCCTCGGCCGCCTCCACGATCCGGGCGACCTGCGCGGGTGCGATGTCGCCTTCGAAGGGGCAGCCGAAGCTCGTGGCGATGATGACCTCGACCGAGGCCAGGTGCTCGCGCGCCAGGCCGCAGATGTCGGGCAGCTCGGCGAGCGACTCGGCGACGCTGCGCCCGATGTTGGCGCGGTTGTGGGTCTCCGAGGCCGAGACGACCACCTCGACGGCGCTGAACCCGGCGTCGAGGGCCCGCTGCACGCCGCGGCGATTGGGGGCGAGGGCGCTGTAGCGGATGCCGGAGTGCTTCTCGACGGCCGCCCACACCTCGGCGGCGTCGGCCATCTGCGGCACGGCCTTCGGGCTGACGAAGCTCACGGCCTCGATACGCGACAAGCCGGTGCGCGACAGCGCGTCGATGAGCCGGATCTTGTCCGCGGTCGGCACAGGAGGCTCGTTCTGCAGGCCATCGCGCGGGGCGACCTCGCGCAGCAAGACCCGATCAGGCTGGTGCATCACTCCGCCTCCCCGGACCGCGACCCGTTGCGGCCCACCAGCCCATGCTAACCCCGATCCCGAAATACGGGACGCCCACCAACACGAAAGGAGGGAGGGAGGGCCCCTAAGCGGTCGCTGCGGAACGGCTAGCCGGGGTCGAGGGCTCTTAGGGCTGCTGCTCGCAGGAGGGCTGCTGTCTCGGCGGCGCTGACTTCTTCGCCGAGGGAGAGGTACGGGGTCGAGTTCATAAGGCCGAAGGCGCCGTGGGCGAGGACGCGGGCCTGTTCGGGCTGGAGGCCCGGGCGCAGGCGGCACAGGACGCCCACCCACTCCTCGACGTACACGCGCTGGAGCTTGCGCACCTGCCGTCGCGGCTCCTCCGGGAGCCGGTCGAGCTCGTGCAGGTGGAGGATGACGATCTCCGGCGAGTCGATCACGACCTCGAGGTGGAAGTCCACCAGCGCCTCGAGCGCGGCCTGCGGGTCCTCCGAGTGCAGCGACGCCCAGTGCCGCCCGCCCGCGAGCAGCCGCTCCGAGACCGGGATGAGGGCGTCGGCGAGCATCTGCTCCTTGCCGCCCTTGAAGTGGTGGTACAGCGCCGGTCCGGTGATGGAGGCGGCCGCGCCGATGTCGTCCATCGATACGCCGTGGTACCCGTGCTTGGCGAGCAGTTTGACGGCTACATCGAGGATCTCGCGGCGTCGTTTGGAGCCGCCCCTGTTATCGCCATTCATCTCCACCTCGATGAGGTTACTCGGGCGTACTCGTGCGAGCAGGGAGCAAAAGCCCACTTTCACAGGGTGTGCAGGTGGTGAATCGCGCCGGAACGAGGCCCGGCCGCACTCCCGGAACGGAGTGCGGCCGGCGTGTCGAGCAGTGGCAGTCGCTGCGAGGCGGCGCCTCGCCTTGCTTCGGAACCGCTACGGGAGGCCGGACACATCGTCTCCCGGTGCGGCCCCTACGGCTCGTTGGACGGCATCGGACGCTCGGTCTCCGGACCCGCGCCGGCGCTCGTCCCGTGCGGCCGGGCGCCTTCGGGCATCGCGCCGCCCATGGCGCCCGCCTCGCCCATAGTGCCCGCCGCCGCGGCCTGCGTGTCGGCGGCCGTCCCGTACCGGCCTGAGCTGTACGTCTGCGACATCGACGACGTCGCGTCCCCGCCCATGCCGCCGGTGCCCTTCATCTTGGCGGCTTCGCTCTCGGCGCTGCCGAGCATCCGCTCCCAGCGCTGGCGCATCGGGCCGACGAGCCCGCCGCCCACGCCGACGATGACGACGCCCGCGACCATGGCGAGCACGGTCCACATGATCGGCGTGGTCACGGTCGTGGCGATCCCGACCTGGCCGAACGCGGCGACCGCGCCGAAGAACACGATCGCGACCTGGCAGATGCGCGCCACCGTGTTGCCGTAGCTGGTCCGGCTGAGCGTGCCGCTGACCAGCCCGTACACGGCGTTGGCGATCGCGAACGCGACCACGACGATCACGAGCGCGATGAACAGCTGCGGCAGCCAGGCCACGATCTGGTTGAGCAGGGACGACACCGGGTTGTTCCCGAACGCCCCGAACGCGAGCTGCAGCGTGAACAGCAGCAGCGCGAAGTACACGAGTTTGCCGAGCAGGTCGCTCAGCTCGAACTTGCCGGTGTAGCGGCGCAGCCCCGATTTCTCACCGACCCTGTCGAGGCCGACCTTGTTGAGCAGCTTGCCGACGAGTTTGCCGATCCATTTGCTCACGAACCAGCCGATGACGAGGATGGCGATGAACGCCAGCGCACGCGGCAGGAACTCCACGATGTTGTCCATCATGTTCTGGAAGCTCTGCGAGATGTCCATGTCCGCAGGTTAAGCCGGTTAACACCCGTATTCAGGCGCTTTGCTCGATAAACACCGACACCGGTGTCATTCGAAAAGGGGCCGCTACGTGGGCCAGGTGCGCCAGTGCATCCACGACTTCGACGGGGTGGGGCCGCGCTGGTCCTGGTAGCGGGAGAAGTTCGCGCCCGCGCCGTACGGGTTGTCGGCGGGGCTGGTGAGCCGGAAGACGCACAGCTGCCCGATCTTCATGCCCGGCCAGAGCGTGATGGGGAGGTTCGCGACGTTGGAGAGTTCGAGGGTGACGTGCCCGGAGAACCCGGGGTCGATGAACCCGGCGGTGGAGTGGGTGAGCAGCCCGAGGCGGCCGAGGCTGGACTTGCCTTCGAGGCGCGCGGCGAGGTCGGCGGGGAGGCTGATGACCTCGAGGGTGGAGGCGAGCACGAACTCGCCGGGGTGGAGCACGAACGGCTCGTCGTCGGCGACCTCGACCGCGGAGGTGAGGTCGTCCTGCTGCTTGGAGGGGTCGATGTGGGTGTACTTCTGGTTGTTGAACACCCGGAAGCGCCGGTCGAGGCGGACGTCGATGCTGGAGGGCTGCACGAGTTCGTCTTCGAACGGCTGGATGCCGAGGCGGTCGTTCTTGACGGCATCGAGGATGTCGCGGTCGCTAAGCAGCATGCGCCCAGGTTAGTGGCACGCAGTCAGCCCAGCTAGATGCCCCCTGGAGTATGTGCCCGGTTCACGATCCGCTGGGCGGGATCGCGTAGGCGACGGTGCCGAGGTCGTGGTACTCCCAGTCGTCGGGGACGAGGAGGGCGCATTCCTCGAGGTCTTCGGCGCAGACGATGGCGTCCATGGATGCGGGTGGGGGCGGGGTCTCGCCGGGGACGACCGACTGGAGCGCGTAGATCTCGGTCCCGTCGGGCAGGAGGATCCACCACGGGTACTCCCACGAGTCGTTGCCCTGGACGAGTCCGACGCGTTCGGGGTCAGCGGCGGCGACCGCGGCGGCGGCCTCCTCGTACTGGGGCAGCCATTCCTGGCGCCTGACGAAGCGCTCTTCGAGGTCGGTGAGGCTGAAGACGGACCAGGTCCCGGCGAGGCGCCGCGGGTAGCCGTAAGCAACCGTGAGCAGGCCCGCGAGGGACGCGACGACGGCGACCACGGTGACGAGGGTGCACGCGGCGCGGCGGCGCGTGCGGTCGCGGGCGGTAGCGGCGAAGCCCTTGACGAGCCCGGCGGCGAGGAGGCCTGCGGCGGGCGCCCCGAGGACGACGAGGAACATGACGAGCCGGTTCACCCAGGGCTGCCAGGACACGGTGCAGACGACGCCGATGAACGCGACCACGAGGGCGGCGGCGTAGGCGCGGCGCAGCGCGGGGCCCTTCACGGCGAACCAGGCGAGCCCGGCGACGGCGGCGAGGCCGGTGACGGGGAACGCGGCGCGGTCCTCGTCGGGGTACCAGGCGGGGACCGGGAACTGGGTGGAGCCGAAGGTGATCCGGGGGTCGTTGGGGTCGACGCCCATGAGGTTCGCGAGGCCGTTGACGGCGGCGGCGAACGCGTCGGAGAGGAAGAACAGGGGCGTGTCGAGGTTGGTCTGGGCGATGCGCAGGCCGTTGATGAGGAGCAGGCGCGGGTCGGCGGTCTGGACGCCGATGGAGTCGCGCAGGACCTCGGGGCCGAGGGGGTGGCCGAAGGTCTGCTGCATGCGGATGAGGAAGGGCCCCACCAGGATCAGGGCGATGGCGAGGATAGCGAGGGACGCGGCCACGGTCGCGGCGCGGGCGGTCGCGGCGCGCGAGGCGTCGGCGCGGGAGCACCGGCCGGGGCTGCGTCCGCACAGGCACGGGCGGCGGCGGTGGCCGTCGCGCACGAGCCGTCCGATGCCCCAGACGAGGAGGAGCGGGGCGGCGGCGAGGAGCCCGGTGCTCTTGGTGACCGCGATGAGCCCCAGCGCGAGTCCGAGGTAGAGCGCGTCGGAGCGGGGCGCGGTGACGCGGAGGAGGGCGCTCGCGTCGCCTGGCCGGGTGAACTCGTCGAGGACGATCGTGGCGAGGCACGCGACCCACGCGGCGGCGACGAGGTCGACCTGCGTGCTGGAGGCCTGGAGGAGCACTTCGGGCGTGGTCGCGAGGACGAAGACGGTGGCGAGCTGGGCGACGGGGCCGCCGCCGAGCTGCGCACTGACGCGGGACGCGGCGAGCGCGCACCCGATCGCGGCGAGGTACTGCAGCAGGTTGTACGCGCCGTCGCCGCCGGAGAGGAGGCGCAGGTGGGTGAGGAGGTACTCCGAGCCGGGCCCGATGTCGATCTGCCGGTGGATGTCGGTGGCGTACGCGGCGACGCTGCCGTTCTGGACCCAGTGCTCGATCCGCGGCAGGTGGTACGTCTGGGAGTCGAAGTTGTTGGGGGACGAACTGATCGCGAGGACGGCGACGCTGACGGCGAGGATCGCGACGACGCAGCCGAGCACCCACTGCCAGGCGGGGGCGGCCGCGGCGGCGGACTTGGTGCGCCGCCACGTGCGGCGGGTGGCGCCGCGGCGCGACCGCAGTTCCTCGCGGAGCGCGTCGAGCGTCCCGGCGCTGTCAGCTGGGGTTACGTCTCGTACGCAGCGCACGAGGACGGCCGCGACGACCGCGGCGGTGGCTATGAGCCACGCGGTGAGGATCGTGGCCGGATTGAGCGCGGTGAAGGCGGAGGCGGCCTCGACAACGCCGATCGCGTACGCCCCCAACAGGACCGATGCCCGCACGACGGCGAGCCGCGCAGGGGCCAGGACCGCCCCGTCGCGGGGGCGGAGGGCGTAGGCCAGGGCCGGAAGCAGCAGCAGGAGCCACAAGACGAGCAGCACCAGACCATTCAACACGACCGGGATTCAACACGGCCCGTCCGGCCGATGCCGTCCTGGCATGAGCGCGTTATGGTTGTGCAACCTTGTTCGATCCGCGGTATGGAGCAGCAATGCTGTTGTCGATTCTCGTTCCGGTCTTCAATGAGGAACGCCTCGCTGCCGGAACGTTGAAAGAACTGCTCGCAGTGGAGTTCCCCTGCGAGACCGAGATCGTTGCCGTCGACGACGGCTCCCGCGACCGCTCCTGGGAGGTCTTGCAGACCTTTGAGGACAATCCGCGGGTGCGGTTGATCCGCCACGACCGCAACCGCGGGAAGGGCGCGGCGATCCGCACGGCCGTGAAGGCCGCCCACGGCGACTACGTCGTCGTGTTCGACGCCGACGGCGAGTACGACGCCGCCGACCTGCCCCGGCTGTTCACGCCGGTGCTCGACGGCAAGGCCGAGGTGGTGTACGGGTCGCGCTCGTTCGGCTCGCACTCGGCGTACTCGTTCTGGTACGTCATGGGCAACAAGGGGATCACCCTCGCCGCGAACATCCTGTTCAACTCCTACATCTCGGACCTGGAGACCTGCTACAAGCTGCTCCCGCGCCAGATGTACCTCGACATGAACATCCGTTCGGGCGGGTTCGGCATGGAGGCCGAGCTGACCGCGAAGCTCCTCAAGCGCGGCATCCGCCCCTACGAGGTGCCGATCTCCTACACGGCGCGCAGCCGCGAGGAGGGCAAGAAGATCACCTGGACCGACGGCGTGCAGGCCCTGTGGCTCCTCGGCCGCGAACGCGTGCGCCGCACGCGCCGCTGACCGAGGAGCGAGCCGGAGGTCAGGAGGCGGCCGTCCGCCATTCCTGGCCCGTGTCGCCTTCGGTGCACGGGCTGAGGATCGCGGCCGTCCCCTCTCCCGTCGAATGGCTCTCCTCGATGTTGGGCCCGTCCGGCACGTCGAGGCAGTAGTTCCCGTCCCCTGAGGCGCGGATCTGCCAGAAGTCGGCCTCTTCCGCCTCGTCGGTGCGCAGGTACTCGAACACCCACGTCGTCTCGTCGCAGGCCTCGTTGAAGTTCAGGTTCTCGCCGTCCCAGACGACGCACATCACGACGGTGTCGCCGGGTGTCGATTCGTAGGAGTACTGGAGGCTCACGCCGTCGCCCGCGTCGGTGAACGCGAACTCGTCTACGCCGTTGTCGTCGCACAGGTCCATGCGGGTGCTCGGCGGCGGTGTGTCGAAGTAGCCGATCAGGCAGGCGCCGCTCTGGCCGTTCACCAGCACCGACGACTCGGGGAGTTCGGGATCGGGCTCCTCGGCGGGCGTGGTGGCCGCCTCTGAACCTTCGACCGAAGGCGAGGCGCCGCCGGTGGCGGCCGGGTCCTCCTGGGCGCCTTGGCCGCCCTTGTCACCGCCCTCGTCGAGGAATTTCATGACGCCGATCGTCAGCGCGACGGCGGCGAGCACGGCTGCGAGCCCGATCAGGACGCCTTTGCCGCGCTTCTTCTTCGGCGGCTCCGGTTCTTCGGCCACTGGCATCGGCGCGGTCGCCCGCGGCGGCGGTGTCGACGACACCACAAGGTCCACTGTGGTGCGATTGGGTACGGCTTGGGCCTGGAACTGGGTCTGGTTCACCTGCGGCGCAGACACCCTGCACTCCTGCGCGAACATCCCGGCGGTGGCCGGTCGGTCCGCCGGGTGCTTCGCCAACGCCCAGTCGACGAGTTCGGCGGCCGCTGACGGCACGCTCGGCGGCAGCGGCGGGGGCGACTCGTGCAGGTGCCCGGTGATCACGGCGGCGGGCGAGTTCCGGTCGAACGGGATGGACCCGCTGAGGCATTCGTAGGCGATGACCCCGAGCGAGTACAGGTCGGAGGCGCCGGTCAGCTCCTCGCCGCGCAGCTGCTCGGGCGAGGCGTAGCCGACGGTGCCGAGCACGGTGCCCGTCGCGGTGAGCGCGGTCTGGTCGCGCCGCAGCGCGATGCCGAAGTCGAGGATCGTCGGGACGCCCCTGGCGTCGACGATGATGTTGGCGGGCTTGATGTCCCGGTGCACGATCCCGGCCCGGTGCGCGACGTCGAGGGCGTCGGCGACCTGCGCGAGCAGCGGCAGCACCCGCTGCGCGGGCATCGGCGACTGGCGTTCGATCACCGCGTGGAGGGACTGGCCTTCGAGGAGCTGCATGACCAGGTAGGTCATGGTCTCGCCGTTCTGGTCGCGCTCGGCGCGGATGTCGAAGATCTCGACGACGCCGCGCGCCCGGAGCGCCGCGACCGTGCGCGCCTCCTCGACGAAGCGGCGGCGGAAGCTGTCGTCGTCAGAAAGGGCGGGATGCAGGACCTTGAGGGCGACGGGCCGGCGCAGCATGGTGTCCTCGGCCCGCCAGACCTCGCCCATCCCTCCCGCCCCGATCCGTTGTTGCAGGAGGTATCGGTTGCCCAGCAGCACACCGGGTCTCGTGAGGAGCATGGCGCGATTATGCCCGCCTCCGACCACTACGCGCCGTTCATACCTTCTCTGCCGAGCGTAACGATCCGTCCGGTGCGGTCGGGTCGAGCGGGGCGTTGTCGAACTTCTTGAAGTCGGCGTAGGCGACGACGCCCCGGGACCGCAGGATCTTGAGCGCCCTGTGTCGGACCGTGATGAGCACCTCGACTTCCTTGGGTGACAAGGACTCGAGGTCGACTGCCGGAGGTTTGGTGGCGGTCCGGAAGCGGAAGTCGGCAATGAGCGCGCCGACCGCTACGAGGAGCAGCACCAGGCACGGCGCGGCAAGCGTCCAAGGCGGGGCCGCCTCGAAGGTCCGGAAGAGGGCCGCCCCGAGCGCCAGGAGCGCGAGCACCGCGCTCAGTACTGAGATGCCGCTCAGCGTCCGGTCCCACTGCCGGTACGGCGTCAGCGCCCACGGCACGAAGAACCCGAGGACGCCGGTGCAGGACAGCCCGACACCGGCCCAGACCACCGGAAGCAGCGCTTCGCCGTCGACGGCTCCGGTGAGCAGGAAGATCGCCAACGTCACCGCCGCCATGAGCCCGAGGATCTTGAAGCAGTTCCCGATCACGGCGCACGCCCGGCCCAGCGCCGAACGGCGGTACCAGCGCTTCGCCATCGCCAACTCGATAAAGGCGTAATCGAGCACGACCCGGTTCAGCTCGCTGAGGTCGAAGGGCTCGAAGTTGTCGTGGACCGTCGCCCATTCGTTGGGCTGGATCGCGGCGGCCTTGGGCATCAGACTTCCTCAATCGCAATCGCGTCCGGCATGGCGCGGTCGCTCGCGTCGAAGTCGCGCCAGCCGACATGGCGCCGCTCCAGCACCCGCCGCCACTCGCGCTCGTCGAGGCCGTCGAGCTCGTTCCAGTAGCCGAGCGGCATCTGGGGGACCCTGATCCGGTCGCCCTCGTCGAGGTCGACCAGTCCGCGATGGATGACGACCTCCAGCAGGCGGTTCCTCGCCTTCAGCGCGCGGGTCCCCTTGTCGCCTCGCGGTCCGCGACGCGGCGGCTTCCGCTTCGTCGCGCGCCCTTCGGGTTTCGAGACCAGGGTCAGGACGAACGCCACGACCGAGACCAGCGCGGTGAAGATCATCAGCAGCGGCAGCCAGGGCCCGCCCGAGATCTCCGAGACCGCGAGCACCATGATCGCTGCGCCCGCGGCGAGCGCGTTGGCCCCGTCCAGGACCAGCTGGAGCGGGCTGCGGCGCCGATACCCCCACCACACGCTCACGGCCGTGCAGGCGGCGATCGCCGCGAGCACGTACAAGTACGTGGCCGCCGAGATCCAGCCGCTCGCGGCCTCCTGACTCTCTTGAGCGCTGCCGACTGCGACCAGTGGGAGGCCGACCACCGCCGCCCCCATGGTCGGCACTGCGAGGATCACGATGAGCACCCAGGCGACGACGCCGACGGTGCGGATCACGAACGAGCCGGGAAGCGGCGCATAGTCGCGGGCGAGCACCGCCGCTTCGGCCTCGCCCCACCGGAACGGCCGCGAGAACGCCGCCGTGCGCGCCCACGAGTCGACCTCGCGGCGCGCCCATTCACGTTCCGCCGCATCGGTTCTCCGCGCCCAGTCCGCAATCGGCTTCGGCAATTCCATCGCTGCTCCTACCCGAGGCCGTGACCGTCGGCCGCTCACCGCCGAGAAGTCTATGAAACCCGTGCAAGAGCCCACATTCCAGTGCGTACGAACGGTGACCGGTCGGGTGACGGATGCGGGTACGGTCGGTCCGTTCGTAGCTTCGGTAGGGACAGGCCGCCGCACCGGCGGCCCCGACCGGAGGGACGCGCCATGAGCGAACAAGCAGTGCGGGAGTGGATCGAGGCGGACGCGCGGCCGGTCGACGACTTCGACGCCCTGCGCGGCATCGTCGGTGACGCCGAGGTGGTCGCGTTCGGGGAGACCACCCGCGCCTCCACCGAGATCGACGGGTACCGGCTCAGCGCCTTCCGGTTCCTGGTGGAGGAGTTGGGGTTCCGGGCGCTCGCGATCAACGACGACGCGATCGTCGCCGAAGGCCTCGACGACCTGGTCCGCGGCGGCGACGGCGACCCGGCCGAGGCGCTCGGCGCGGCCTGGCCGCCCTGGCGCACCGAGGAAACCGTCGAAGTCCTGCAGTGGATGCGCGTGTACAACCGGGAGCACCCCGCCGACCCGGTGCGGCTCTTCGGCACCAATCCGCCTGGGGCGCAGTCCTACCACTACGACGCCGTCACCGATTACGTGCGGCGCAACGCCCCCGACCGCCTCGACGAGCTCAAGGCGCACCTCGCTCCCCCGCGCAGTGCCCACAAGGTCGACGAGCACGTGCAGCGCTTCCGCGGTATCCACCCCGGCAGGCCGTTCGCCGACTCCGCGCGCGACGCCTACGAGCTCGTCGCCGCGCTCCCCGAGAGCAGCGAGCGCGACCACGTCCTGCGCTACGCCCGCATCATCTGGGACCACCATTCCGCAACGGTCGCAGCGGGAATCGACTTCGGCGCGGCCATGGCGAGCAGTGCCGAGTCGATCCTGCGCCACCGCGAGCGCACCGGCGCCAAGACCGTGTTCTGGGACGGGATCGCGATCACCGCGAACTCCCGCGCGATGGCCGTCAAGATCGGGCCGGGCCAGTCGTTCACCACCGTCGGAGGCCGCCTGCGCGAACGCCTCGGCGCCCGGTACCGCTCAGTGATGGTCGGCTTCGGAGAGGGCGAGATCCACGCGGGGATCAAGGTGCCGCCGCCGCCCCGCGACTACGTCGAGGCCGCACTGCCCCAAGGCGAACCGTTCGCCGTCGACCTGCGCGCGGCGACCGGCGAGGCCGCCGAGTGGCTGCGCGGCCGCCGCAAGGTGCGGATCATCCCCGGGGTCTACGACCCGGCCGAGGACGAGCAGCACCACGTGGTCGCGCCGTCGTTCGCCGACTGGTTCGACGCGCTGGTCTACTTCCCGCGCATCAGCCCGACCGCGCTCCTGAAGCGGGCGTGAGGGTCAGAGCAGGACGACGTCGAGGCGGCGCGGGCCGTGCACGCCTTCGACACGCTGCAGCTCGATGTCGCTCGTCGCCGACGGCCCCGAGATCCAGGTCTGCGGGGCGGTCCGGTCGAGCATCGGCAGCGCCTCGGCCAAGTGGCCCCAAATCTGGTCCGGTCGGACCACCACGACGTGGTGGTCCGGCACCAGCGTGATCGCCCTCCTGCCTTGGGCCGCACCGGTGTCGAGCATGATCGTGCCGGAGACGGCGACGGCGGCGGCGCAGCCGGTGAGGACCGCGTCCATGCCGTCGAGGTCGGCGGTGGACAGGCCGGTGTCGGGCACGAACTCGGCGCCGCCCAGCCGCCACTCCTCAGGGAGGTCGGCGGGGACGACGACGCGTTCCGCGCCGCCTAGGGCGTCCTCGATCGCTTTCAAGCCATAGTGGACGTCGGCCTTGTAGTCGACGAGCCGGTCCACGAGCATCGCCGTGATGTCAACGCCCGCATCGAGCCCGCGACGGTACTCGCGCGGCGGCACGGGTGCGGCGCCCGCGCCGTCCAGGGCCCGGCGCATCCGCGCCAGGATCTCGTCACGCGCGCTCATCACTGCCGCTCCTTCCACCAGGACCGGAAGTCCTCCTTCGGCGGGACCGGCAGATCCCGGCTCACCGTCCAGCGCGACAGCGCCGTTTTCGAAAGCGGCCACGGGAGCCTGCGCAGGAAACCCTTGCGGCGCCACGGCATCGAGCCCAGACGCGCCGCTTTCAAGGCCGTCCGCCAGAGCCCCGGCCTGGCCATGACGGCCTGCGCCGCGCCCATCGCGGCCTTCTCCCCCGCCTCGTGCGGGCCCTGCTGGCGCAGGTGCACGAGCACTTCGGGGATGTCGATCTTGACCGGGCAGACCTCGTAGCAGGCCCCGCACAGGCTCGACGCGTACGGCAGGTCGTCGTGCCGCCCCGGTTCGAGCTGCGGCGCGAGGATCGCCCCGATCGGGCCCGGGTAGACGTGGCCGTACGCGTGGCCGCCCGTGCGCTCGTAGACCGGGCACACGTTGAGGCAGGCCGAGCAGCGGATGCACGAGAGCGCCTGGCGGCCGACCTCGTCGGCGAGGACGCCCGTGCGGCCGTTGTCGAGGAGGATGACGTGCACGTCCTTCGGTCCGTCGCCGTCGCGCGCACCCGTCCACACCGACGTGTAGGGGTTCATCCGCTCCCCAGTGGACGAACGAGGGAGGAGCTGCATGAAGACCTCGAGGTCCGCGAACTCCGGCAGCAGCTTCTCGATCCCCACGATGCTGATCAGCGTCTCGGGCATCGTCAGACACATGCGGCCGTTGCCCTCCGACTCGACCACGACCAGCGAACCCGTCTCGGCGACCGCGAAGTTCGCGCCCGAGACCGCCACCTTCGCGGACAGGAAGCGGCGGCGCAGATGCTGGCGCGCGGCCTCGGCCAGCGCGGATGGTTCTGAGGTGAGGCCCGACGGCGCGTCGTCCATCCGCTGCGTGAAGATGTCGCGGATCTCGGTGCGGTTGTAATGGATCGCGGGCACGAGGATGTGGCTGGGCTTGTCCTCGGCGAGCTGGACGATGAGTTCGGCGAGGTCGGTCTCGAAGGCCTTGAGGCCGTTCGCCTCGAAGTACTCGTTGAGCTCGATCTCCTGGGTCGCCATGGATTTGACCTTGACGACCTCCTCGGCCCCGGCCTCGCGCACGATCCGCGCGGCGATCTCGTTGGCCTCGTTGGCGTCCCGGGCCCAGTGCACGCGGGCTCCGGCGGCGGTGGCGTTGCGCTCGAACTCGATCGCGAGTTCAGGGAGGCGGTGCTGCACGTCCGCTTTGATCGCGGCGGCCGCGTCGCGCAGGAGCTCCCAGTCGTCGAGCTCCCCGGCGACGTTGGCGCGCTTGGCGCGGATGGTGCCGGTGGCGTGGGCGAGGTTCTTGCGGAGCTGGGGCATGCCGAGGGCGACCTTGGCGGCCTTGGGGAACGGCGCGTCGGCGGGGATGAGCGAGGCGGCCGGGACGATGTCGGTGCTCATGCGGTGCTCGCGAGGATCTCGGCGTAGTGGATCGGGCGCGGGCCGCGCCTCTTGGCGACGCCTGCGGAGCCATCAATGTGCTCGAGTCTGGAGATGCCGCCGCCGATGTGGGTGAGGCACGAGTTGTCGGCGGCGGCGAGGTATTCGGCGCCGGTGCCTGCGGCGTGGCGGCATTTGTCGGCGAGCATCGCGGTGGAGACCTCGCTGTTCTTGAGGGCGAAGGTGCCGCCGAAGCCGCAGCACTGGTCGGCGGCGGGGAGGTCGAGGAGTTCGATGTCGCGGACGGCGCGGAGGAGGCGCATGGGCTTGTCCCCCAGGCCGAGTGCGCGGGTGCCGTGGCAGGTGGGGTGGTAGGTGACGGTGTGCGGGAAGCGGGCGCCGACGTCTTCGACGCCTGCGACGTCGAGGAGGAATTCGGAGAGTTCGTAGACGCGCTGGCCGATCGCCGAGCCGGTGAGGTGGGGGTACTGGTCGCGGGTCATGGCGGCGCAGGAGCCGGAGGGGGTGACGATGTGGTCGTACGAGTCGAAGACGTTCGCGAAGGAGCGGGCGAGCTTGGTGGCGTCCTTCTTGTAGCCGGAGTTGGCGTGCATCTGGCCGCAGCAGGTCTGGGCGGCGGGGAAGTCGACGTCGTAGCCGAGGCGTTCGAGGATCTGGACGACGGCTTTGGGCGTCTCGGGGAAGAGGGCGTCGTTGACGCAGGTGATGAACAGGCCTACGCGGGGCATGGCGGTCGCACCTGGCCTTCCGGGGTCGTGCCGCGATCGGGCCGGTCGTTTCGCCGTTCGGTCGTGTTCATCGGTTCGCCTTGGTGCGCTTCAGCTTCGGGGCTGCTTCAGTGGTGCGGGCCGCTTCGAAGGCGGCGCGGTGCCGGATGCGCGAGCGTTCGAGGTGGCGGCGCATGGCCTCCTCGGCGGCAAGCGGTTGCTGAGCAATGATAGCGTCCGCGACCGCGAGGTGTTCGACCTCGGTCTCGGTGATCGAGTCGGGCTCGATGTAGGCGCGGTGGAGGTGCAGGTGCGCGTCGAGGCGGCGGATGGCCTTCGCGAGCTGCGCGCTGCCGCTCAGGGCGGCGACCGCGTTGTGGAAGCGGGCGTCGGCCTCGGTGAACATGAGCTTGTCGGCGCCCGCGTCGGGCGTCCGCGCGGCGGCCAGCAGCGCATTCGCCTCGGCCGCAGTCAGACCGGCGGCATCGACCGCGACCAGCCCACGGGCGACCTCGCCCGCCAGTCCCCGCTCGGCTGCCCTTCTCGCCGCCCTCGGCTCCAGCATCTCGCGGATCTCAAACAAGTCATCGAACTCGGCGGCGGACAGCAGCGGTTCCACGGTGTACCCGCTCAGCGGCCGCCTTGCCAGCAGGCCCTCGGACTCCAAGCGCGCCAGGGCCTCCCGGATCGGCGTCTGCGAGAACGCGAGCTGCTTGGCGAGCCCGTCGATGCTCAGCTTCGCCCCGGGGACCAGCTCGGAGCGCATGATCCGGGACTTGAGCTCCGTGTAGGCCTCGTCCGCGAGCGTGCGCTTCTCGGGGGTCGCTGATGTAGCCGTCATGCGCACAATCCTATAGGATAATGTCGCAGCAGCGAGGCTCGGCACGGGCCGCCTCGACGCCCCTTTTGCTCCCATTGGAGGCCCTGTGGACGACCGGCAAGCGCTCCCTTCCCGCGCGCTCGGCGACACCGGCGTGTCCGTGACCGCCGTCGGGCTCGGCTGCGCGCCGCTCGCCGGGCTCTTCGCGCCCGTCGACCCGGCCGTCGCGGCTGCCACCGTGGACGCGGCCTGGGACGGCGGCATCCGGCACTTCGACACCGCCCCGCACTACGGCGCCGGGCTCTCCGAAGAACGCCTCGGGAGCGCTCTCGCCGCCCGCCCGCGCGACGCGTTCACCTTGTCCACCAAGATGGGCCGCGTCCTCGTCGACCACGAAGGCCCCTGGGACATCTGGGGCGAGCCGAACGGCAGGGCCTCCGTCTTCGACTTCTCCTACCGGGGCGCGCACGAGGCCTACCACGGCAGCCTCGAACGCCTCGGCACCGACCGGGTCGAGATCGGCCTCATCCACGACGCCGACGACCACCGGGGCGAAGCGCTCGCCGGAACCCACCGGGCCCTCACCGAGCTCAAGGCCGCGGGCCGCATCGGCGCCATAGGGATCGGCATGAACTCCACCGAGGCCGCCGCCGACCTGCTCTCGCAGGCCGAGTTCGACACGGCGCTCATCGCCGGGCGCTACACCCTGCTCGACCAGTCCGCCCTGGACCGGCTCTACCCCCTCTGCGTCTCGCGCGGCGTCTCGGTGATCGCCGCGGGTGTGTTCAACTCCGGCATCCTCGCGGACCCGAAGCCGGGAGCGCACTTCAACTATGCGGAGGCGGACCGACAACTTCTGGCCCGAGCCCAAGCGATCAATACGATCTGTGACCGATACGACACGCCGTTGCGGGCCGCCGCGCTCCAGTTCCCCGCCGCCCACCCCGCCGTCGCTTCGGTCCTCGTCGGCGCGCGCACCCCCGCAGAGGTCGACGACGCCCTCGCCATGTACGCCCACCCGATCCCCGGCGCGCTGTGGCACGACCTCAAGCGGGCCGGGCTCCTGGCCGAGGAGGCTCCCGTACCGTCATGACCGCTCCCGTGATCGACGCGCACCACCATCTGTGGACCGCCGACTACCCGTGGCTCGCAAGCAGTCCCGACCTGGAACCGATCCGCCGCGACTACGGCGTGGCCGACCTGCGCGCCAACCTGCAGGCCGCCGGGGTCGACCGCACCGTCCTGGTCGAGGCCGACTGGGGCCACCCCTCCGAGACCGTCGAGTTCCTGCACCTCGCCGGGGCCGTGAAGGAGATCGCCGGGGTCGTCGGCTTCATCGACCTCCTCGACCCCAACCTCGCGGACACCTTGGCGCGCTACCAGAACCATCCGCGCGCCCGCTTCCTCGTGGGCCTGCGCGACCAGGTCCAGGGCCGTCCCGACGCGGACTTCCTGGCCCGGCCCGAGGTCGTCACGGCCCTCAAGACCGTCGCCGGGACCGTCCCCACGTTCGACCTGATCGTGCGCGTCGACCAGCTCCCGGCCGCCGCCAAGGCCGCCGAGGCCGTGCCCGAGCTGCAGTTCGTGCTCGACCACCTCGGCAAGCCCCAGGTCCGCGACGGCGACGCCGGACTCGCGGCCTGGCGCGCAGCGGTCGCCCCGCTCGCCAAGCAGCCCAACGTGACCGCGAAGCTCTCCGGGCTCGTCACCGAGGCCGACAAGGACTGGACCCCGGCCGACCTGCGGCCCTTCGTCCAGGCCGCCCTCGAACTGTTCGGACCCGACCGGCTCATGTTCGGCTCCGACTGGCCCGTCTGCGAACTGGCCGCCACGTACACCCGCGTCAAGGACGCCCTCACGGCAGTCCTGGGTCGCACCGATCCCGACGTCTTCGGCGGCACCGCCGCCCGGACCTACCAGCTAGGAGAGCAATGAAGTACCTGCGCATCGGCGAGCCCGGCTCCGAGACCCCCGTGGCGTACTCGGACGGCGCGTACTACGACCTCTCCGGTCTGACCGGGGACATCGACGGGGAGTTCCTGAGTCGGGGCGTCCCCGCCCTCGAAGGCCTGCCCGAGATCGACATCGCGGGGCGGCGCATCGCCGCGCCGATCAGTAAGCCGGGCGCGATCGTGTGCATCGGCATGAACTACGCCGCGCACTGCGCCGAGTCGGGCGCGACGCCGCCGAACGAGCCCGTCGTGTTCTACAAGCACCCCAACACGATCATCGGCCCGAACGACGAACTGCAGGTCCCGCGCGGCTCGGTCAAGACCGACTGGGAGGTCGAGCTCGGCGTCGTCTTCGCCAAGCGCGCCTCCTACCTCGAGTCCGAGGCCGACGCGCTCGCTCATCTCGCCGGGCTCGTCGTCGTCAACGACGTCTCCGAGCGCGACTTCCAGATCGAGCGCTCGGGCGGCCAGTTCTCGAAGGGCAAGGCCTGCCCCACGTTCACGCCGATGGGCCCGTACCTCGTGACCCCCGACGAGGTCGCCGACCCGCAGGGCCTGCACCTGTGGTCGAAGGTCAACGGCGAGATCCGCCAGGACTCCAGCACCGCCGACATGATCTTCTCGCTGGCGCACATCGTCTTCCACATGTCGCAGTTCATGGCGTTCGACGCGGGCGACCTGCTGCTCACCGGCACCCCCGAGGGCGTCGCGCTCTCCGGCCGCTTCCCGTACCTGCGGGCCGGGGACGTCAGCGAGGTCGGCATCGACGGCCTCGGCTCGACCGCGAACCCCGTGGTCGACGCGAAATGACCATCACCGCCGTCGACGTGCTCGACGTCCGCTTCCCGACCTCGCGGAGCCTCGACGGCTCCGACGCGATGAACCCCGACCCGGACTACTCGGCCGCGTACGTCGTGCTCCACGCCGACGACGGCTTTGAAGGCCACGGGTTCACGTTCACGATCGGGCGCGGCAACGACATCTGCTGCGCCGCCATCGAGACGCTCAGCGAGTACGTCGTCGGCACCGATGTGGAGGGCCCGGCGGCGCTCGGCGAGCTGTACCGGCGGCTCACCCACGACTCGCAGATTCGCTGGCTCGGCCCCGAGAAGGGCGTCATGCACCTCGCGGCGGCCGCCCTCGTGAACGCCGCCTGGGACCTCGCCGCGCGCCGCGCCGGGCTGCCGCTGTGGAAGTACCTCTCCGGGCTCACCCCCGAGGAGGTCGTCGGCTGCATCGACTGGCGGTACCTCTCCGACGCGCTCACTCCAGAAGAGGCCCTTGCGATCCTGCGGGAAGCCGAGGAAGGCAAGGCCGAGCGGGTCGGCGAGGTCGAACGCGACGGCTACCCGGCCTACACGACCTCCCCCGGCTGGCTCGGCTACGACGACGCGAAGGTCGTGCGGCTCGCCCGCGAGGCCGTCGCCGAGGGGTACACGCAGATCAAGCTCAAGGTCGGCGCCGACCTGGAAGACGACCGCCGCCGCTTCGCCGCCGCCCGCGCGGCCGTGGGCCCCGGCATCCGGATCGCCGTGGACGCGAACCAGCGCTGGGACGTCGACCAGGCCGTCGAATGGGTGAAGGCCCTCGCCGAGTTCGACCCGTGGTGGATCGAGGAGCCCACGAGCCCTGACGACGTGCTCGGGCACGCCGCGATCCGCAAGCGCCTGGCGCCCATCAAGGTCGCCACCGGCGAGCACGTCCAGAACCGGATCGTGTTCAAGCAGCTGCTCCAGGCGGGCGCGATCGACTTCCTGCAGCTGGACGCCGCGCGCGTCGCCGGCGTGAACGAGAACCTCGCGATCCTCCTGCTGGCCAAGAAGTTCGGCGTCCCGGTGTGCCCGCACGCGGGCGGCGTCGGACTCTGCGAACTCGTCTGCCACCTGTCCATGTTCGACTACACCTCGGTGAGTGCGACCATGGAGGACAGGGTGATCGAGTACGTCGACCACCTGCACGAGCATTTCGTCAACCCAACGGTGATCAGTGACGGCCGCTACCGGGCCCCGGCCGAGCCGGGCTTCTCCGCGGAGATGAAGCGCGACAGCCTGGTCCGGTACTCCTACCCGCACGGTCCTGAATGGAGGAGCAACTGATGCAGGGCTTCGAAGGCCTCACCGTCGTCATCTCCGGAGGCGCCTCCGGCATCGGCGCCGCCGCCGCCGACGCGTTCGCCGCGCGCGGCGCGAACCCGGCGGTGCTCGACCTCAACGCGAGCGATGCGCACTGGTCCCACAAGTGCGACGTGGCCGACGACAACCAGGTGCGCCTGGCGGTCGCGGCCGTCAAGGAGCAGTTCGGAGGCGTCGACATCGTCGTCAACAACGCCGGGATCGGCGCTGTCGGCACGGTCGAGGAGAACTCCGACAAGCAGTGGTTCCGCGTCCTCGACGTGAACCTCCTGGGCATGGTCCGCCTCTCGCGCGCGTGCCTGCCGCTCCTGCGCGAATCCGCGGCCCCGGCGATCGTGAACACCACGTCGATCGCGGCGACGGCCGGGCTCGTCAAGCGCGCCCTGTACTCCGCGTCGAAGGGCGCGGTCCACTCGCTCACGCTCGCCATGGCCGCCGACCATGTGGCCGAAGGCATCCGCGTCAACTGCGTCAGCCCCGGCACAGCCGACACGCCGTGGGTGCAGCGCCTGCTCGACCAGGCCGAGGACCCGGCCGCCGAGCGCGCCCGCCTGGAGGCCCGCCAGCCGACCGGGCGCCTCGTGAGCCCCGAGGAGGTCGCGGCCGCGATCGTCTACCTCGCCGACCCCCGCAACAAATCCCTCACCGGCACCAGCCTCGGCGTCGACGGCGGCGTCGGGGGCCTGCGGATCGTCCGCCAGCTTTAAGGAATCTCTCCAGTTTCGTTGCGGCGCAAGGGTAATGCGAAACCCTTGCGCCGCAATCGGTTGCCCGCCGCATCGGAAAGGGAGGAGATTCACCGGACGCATCCTCCGCCACACCCGCCCGCGTCTCCCCTATGCACGGACCGCGCCAAACCAGGTGCAACCGTGCCGAACATGCGAGAAGCGGCGCGAACAGGCGCCGCACGGCGAAAGGTGCTCTACATGGGCAAGATCGATTCGATGAAGCGCCGCATGAAGGCCGGCGCCGCCATGGCCGGCGTCGCGGTGGTCGCGGGCCTGACCCTGACCGCCGGTTCAGCGCAGGCCGAGACGGAGACCGACGCCGAGATCCTGGCCGGCGGCTGCGCCTCCGGGTACGTCTGCGGCTGGGAGAACTCCGGCTACAGCGGCGACAAGTGGGTCAACTGGCGCGTCGGCGCCGTCGGCTCCACCTACGAGATCGACTGGTGGAACGGCGACAACGAGATCTCCTCGATCTCCAACGAGTCGAACAAGATCCTCCGCCTCTACGCGAACGACGGCGCGACCGGCGCCTACTTCTGCCTCGGCCCGGGCGTCGACATCCGCAACCTCAGCGACCTCGAGCCCGACCGCAACGACTGGATCGAGAGCATCCGCGTCGTCAGCGCCTGCTAGCCCTCACCTGACCCGGGTCGCGGCGGCCTCCCCCGCCGCGACCCGCACGCACCGCAAGCGAAAGGCCGCCCGGGGGTGTTCCGGGCGGCCTTCCGCCGTGCTCACGGACTACACGGGCTGCGAGAACCGGAACCGGTCGCGGTAGGCGGTCGGGGTCGTGTCAAGGACGCGGCGGAACGCCCGGACCAGGGTGTCCGTAGTGCCGAAGCCGCAAACGGCGGCGACCCGCTCCAGGGTGTCGTCCGTGGTCTCCAGGCGGTTGCGGGCCGCCTCGACGCGCGCGGACTCGATATAGGCGCGGGGCGTCGTCCCCAACTCGGACTTGAAGATCCGCGTCAACTGGCGCTCGCTCACGTGCGCCTCCGCGGCCAGCTCCGGCACCGTCAGCGGCCCGTCGAGATGCCGGGTGATGTAGTGGCGCAGCACTTCAACTCGCCGCGTCGTCGACACCGGGCCGAGCGAGACGCTGAACTGGCTCTGGCCGCTCGGGCGCTTCAGGAACATGACGAGCTGCCGGGCCACCCGCAGCGCCAGCTCCTCCCCGAAGTCCTCGGCGACCAGCGCCAGCGAGAGGTCCAGGCACGCGGTGAGACCGGCGCCGGTCCACACGTCCCCGTCGCGGATGAAGATCGGGTCGGCGTCGACCTCGACCTCCGGGTGGTCGGCGGCGAGCTGCGCCGCGGTCGACCAGTGGGTCGTGGCCCGGCGGCCTTCGAGGAGGCCCGCGGCGGCCAGGACGTGCGCGCCGACGCAGACCGAGGCGACCCGGCGGGTGCGTCCCGCGAGGCGCCGGACCCACTCCACCGCAACGGGATCGGCGAGGGCCCGGACCCGCTTCTCGCCGTCGAGCTCCACCGAGCCGGGCACGATGAGCGTGTCGATCGAACGCCGCGCGACCTCGTCGAACGTGGCATCGGGCAGGACCCGGACCCCGGCCGAGGTCCGCACCGGGTCCATCGTCGCGGCCGCGAGCACGACCTTGTAGCCGGTGTCGGCCGCGAGCTCGCGGCGCAGGAGCGCGAACACCTCCGGCGGTCCGGTGACGTCGAGCAGGTCGACCCGGTCGAAGAGCACGACCACCACGAGTCGCTTCGCAGCACCCACGGCGCCTCCAATCGATGTCGGTTTCTGCACCTTACCCGTCATTGCCGACATCAGCGAACCGCCGTAGCGTTGGAGAAGGCCACCCGATCGGCCCCGAAAACCCTCATCTACCAGGAGAAACACCATGCCTTCAGCGACCCTCCGGCAGCTCGCCGACACAGACGACACCCCCGCCGCGCTGGCCGACTCGACCCTGATCCTGGTCGACTACCAGAACACCTACACGCGCGGCGCGATCGAACTGACCGGCTGGGAGGCCGCGCTCGGCAAGGCCGCCGCGCTGCTCGCCGCCGCGCGCGAAGCGGGCGCCACCGTGATCCACGTGCAGCACGACGGCGGCGCGGGCAGCCACTACGACATCACGACCGACCTCGGCGCGATCCACCCTTCGGTCGCCCCGGCCGCAGGGGAGGCCGTCGTGGTCAAGAACGCCCCGAACTCCTTCGTGCGCACCGAACTCGGCGACCTCGTGGACGCCGCCGGGAACCGGGACCTGATCATCATCGGGTTCATGACCCACATGTGCGTCACGTTCACCGCCGAGGGCGCGGCCCTGCGCGGCAACCGGCCCACCGTCGTCGCCGACGCCTGCGCGACGCGCCCGCTCGAGACGGCCGTCGCCGAGGTCAGCGCCGAGCAGCTGCACCACAGCGCCCTGGCCACGATCGCCGACGCATACGGCGTCGTCGTCCCCACGGCCGCCGACCTCAAGTAGCCGCGTCGCCGTCCCGGGAAGTCGGTCAGATCGATCCCGGGGCGGATGCCCTTGGGGCGGTGTCCTTCTCGGCGATGGCGGCCGCGACCTCCTTGACCGCGCTGCGGATCAGGTCGCCGTAGGGATCTGCGGCGAGCGCCGGGGCGGCCTGCTCGGCGGCGTCGATATGCGCTCGGGCCGCTTCGAAGGAGCCGAGCCTGCGGTAGTCGTCGGCGAGGTTGAGGTGGAGCGAGGGGTAGAAACCCGCGAGCTGCAGACCGGCGTGGTGCGCCTGCACGCGTTCGTCGGTCGCGGCGTCGGCGGCGTCGAGGGCGCGCACGTCCCAGGCGAGGGCCGCGGCGGCGTCGTCGAACAGGTCGGCCATGGAGTGGGCGAGCGCGCAGCGGTGGAGCGGGTCGCCGGTGACGCCGATGCGGGCCCACAGGGCGAGCAGTTCGGTTCGGGCGGTTGCGGTGTCGCCGTTCTGGCCGCGCATGACGGCCTGCCCGATGGCGTCCATGACCGGGTCGGCGGCGGAGGTCTCGCTCATGCGTGCCATTGTGCGTGACGCCTCCGACATTTCCGCTCCCGATGTCACACTTCGGGGCCCTATCCCGTCATACGGGTAATCCCGACTGGAAGGAACCCCTGAGATGACTGACATGCAGGCGATCGCGGACCGCGTCGAGATCGAGGCGCTGCGCGCCGAGTTCTCGGACTGCACCATGATGCGCGACTACGACAGGCTCGCGTCGCTCTTCACCGAGGACGGCGCGCTGCGGATGCCGAACATCCCGGTCGAACTCGAAGGGCGCGAGCAGCTCCGCGCCTGGGGCGGGATCGCGCCCACGAAGTGGCGGTACTTCATCCAGACCTCGCACCCGGGCGTGATCGTGCTCGACGGGGACACCGCCCGCGGCCGCACCTACATCCAGGAGCTCCTGGAACTCAACGACGGCAGCGGCCACCAGAACATCGCGATCTACCACGATCGGTACGCACGCACCGAGAACGGCTGGAAGTTCACCGAGCGCGTCTACGAGGTCCGGTACCTCGACACCGCCCCGCTCACCGGCACAGGGACGGTCGTTCCCGTTCCCGCACAGGGCATCTGAGCTGAGATATCGAGGCCCGTGAAAGCGGGTTGCCGGTTGGGGGCGGTAGTCGGCCTGAAGGCGAGGGACCTGGAGGGAGCGCCGGATCACACTCGCGGATAGGCTGGGAGGTATGGATGCTGCGTCGTTTCTCCGCCATTTCCGGCGCGAGCTCGACGCGTTCGGCGCCTGCCTCGCCGGCGGTGACCTGGACGCGCCGATCGAGCACGGAGACGAGGAGCGGACCCTCGCCGAACTCGCCGCGCACGTGGGCACCGCGAACCTGTTCGCCGCCGCGGCCGTGACCGACTGGGACGGCCGGCCCGAGCCGCCCGACGGGACGCCGCCGAAGGTGCCCGAGGACCGGTACGAGCTGACGCGCTGGGTCGACGGCACCGGCGAGGTGCTGCTCATGGCGCTCGACATCGATCCCAAGGCGCCCGCGTGGGGCTACTACACGCCGCCGACGGCGGGGTACTGGCAGCGCTCGCGCGCGGTGTCGATGATGCTGCACCGGTGGGATGCCGAGCGTGCCATCGGGCACGCGGGTCCTGGTGAACCGGGCGCAGCGCAAGGCACGGGGGAACCGGGCCCGCTCGACCCCGAGCTGGCGAGCGAGGGCATCACGGAGGTCTTCGACGTGCTGGCGCCGAGGCAGATCGGGCGCGGCAAGGCCTGGCCGCCGGACGTGTGCATCCGCTTGGAGGCGTCCGACACCGGTGACTGGTGGGTCTTCGGCCCCGGCGAACCGGTGGCGGACATCGCTGGCACCGCAGGCGATCTCCTGCTCCTCCTGCGCGGCAGGCGAACCCCGGCCGACGACGTCTTCCTCTGGACCGGCGACCGCGACGCGGCCCTCGCAGTCCTCAAGGGCCCCTTGGCCTGAGGCTGTACGGGCGGCCCCGGGTACCCTCCCGATCCCACCTTCACCACTACCAGTGAAAAGGACACCCTCCCATACGGGTACGACAAACGCCTCTGACCTGCGAAAACATCCGTGCGGGGCGGTTATGCCGGGAGGGCGGCTGTGGCGATGACCTCGTCGAGGATGTCGCGGCTGCGCAGGAGGTCCTCGATCTTGCGGTCGATGCGCTCGCGCTCGATGCGGAGCTCGGCGGCCAGGGTCTCGGTGGTGGACTCGTTCGGGCCGCCGTCGGCGTCGTGGATGCACGGCAGGATGCCGTCGATGACCTGGCTGTTCAGCCCGGCTGCGTAGAGCACCTGGATGCGGATCACCCGGTCGACCGCCGCCGCGGCGTACTCGCGGTGCCCGCCCGCAGTACGCTCGGACGACAAGAGCCCCTGCTCCTCGTAGTACCGCAGCGACCTGACGCTCACGCCCGTCCGGCGGGCGAGTTCACCGATGCGCATGGCGTGCCTCACAATCCCTTGAACCTGACATTGGTGTCAGGTTCTACGGTACCGCCATGACGAACGAAACCGCCGCCCGCGAGACCGCTCACACCGCCGAACGCCTCTTCCAAACCGCCCGCCTCGGCGCGCTCGACCTGCCGAACCGCCTGGTCATGCCCCCGATGAGCCGCAACCGCGCGGCCGACGGCATCCCCACGCCCCTCATGGCCGAGTACTACGCCCAGCGCGCCTCCGCGGGCCTCATCGTCGCCGAAGCCAGCTCCCCCAGCCAGGTCGGGTACACCTACCCCGACATCCCCGGCATCTTCAACGAATCCCAAGTGGACGGATGGCGGCGGGTGGCCGACGCGGTCCACGCCGCGGGCGGCCGCGTCTTCTTCCAGATCGAGCACGGCGGCCGCATCGGCCACCCCGAGACCAGCGGCCTGGTCCCCTTGGCGCCCTCGGCAATCAAGCTGCCCGGCTACATCCACACCCCGGGCGGCCACAGCGACCCCGTCGTCCCCCGCGAGATGACCGAAGCCGACATCCAGGCCACCAAGGACGACTTCGCGACCGCCGCCCGCAACGCCGTCCGCGCCGGGGCCGACGGCGTCGAAGTCCACGCCGCCAACGGCTACCTGCTCAACCAGTTCCTCGCCACCAGCACCAACCACCGCACCGACGCCTACGGCGGCTCCATCGCCAACCGCATCCGCTTCGTCGTCGAAACCGTCGAAGCCGTGGTCGCCGCGATCGGCGCCGACCGCACCGGCCTGCGGATCTCCCCCGGCAACCCCCACAACGGGATCGGCATGGACGACGCCGACAAGCTGTTCCCCGCGCTGCTCGACGCCCTCGCCCCGCTCGGCCTCGCCTACCTCCACCTCGCCTACGCCTCCCCCACACCGCTGTTCGCGGAGCTGCGGCGGCGCTGGCAGGGCGTGCTCATCGCGAACCCGTCGAACCCCGATGCGCCCGAATCGGATCCGTTCTCGACCGACGCCAGCCTCGAAGCGGCGGCGCGCATCCTGGACGCGGGCGCGGACCTGGTCGCGATCGGGCGTCCGTTCATCGCCAACCCCGACCTGCCCGAACGGCTGCGCCGGGGCGCACCGCTCACTCCACTGCGCACGGACCTGCCGCTCTACGGCGGAGGCGCGGAAGGCTACACCGATTACCCTGTGATCGGCGCCTCCGACACGCGACGCGTCCTCGCTTGAGCCGCAGGCGATGCCGGTCACGGCCCCGTCTCGGTGGAACGTGACCGGTATCGCGGAGTATCGGTGCAGCTCAATCAGGCTGCGTCCCAAACCACACCATATATACCGACCTGATAACAAATTCGGTCCAGTTCGGGTGTGGCGGCATCAAAATTCACTTTCGCAGGCGAACATCCATCTATGCCTTCTGAATCGAACCGGCCTGCGACAGCGCGCAGGAGCGCGGGGATCACGGACCGAGGTGTGACCGTCCGTGACGACGCCTTCGTCGGACAAGTCATCACGCCGCTGCGCCGCTACATCCCCGTGGGCTGGTTCGACTGGGAGCCGTGGGGCAAGCGCCCCAAGAGCTGGTGGCCCGACCTCTTCATGTTCCTGGGGTTCCTCGCGCTCGCGTTCTTCGTGAGCTACCCGTCGTGGCTCGTGCGGCTCGACTGGGACATCCGGATGTGGGCCGCCAAAGCCAACGACCTGGAATGGATGGCGAACCTCGCGAAGGTCGGCGCCGAGTTCGGCCAGGCCCGCACGGTGGCCACCGTGACGCTGCTGATCGCCATCTGGTGCGCGCTGCGCTCGCGGTCGATCCGGCCGCTGCTGATGTACGTCATCTCGTTCATCACCCTGGCGGCCATCCTGGGCATGAAGCACCTGCTCGGCCGCCCGCTCTCGCAGCACCCGCACGCGCTGCAGAACGTCTCCCCGGACGGGCCGCTGCTGTTCACCTACCACCCCGAGGGCGGCGGCCCGAACATCACGGACGCCACCGCGTTCCCCTCAGGGCACGCGGTGAACTCGATCCTGCTGTTCGGCCTCATCGTGATGCTCATCGGCCACGTCATCCCCGCGTGGGCGCGCTGGACGCTCCTGCTGGCCCCGCCCGCGATCGTGTTCAGCTCCCAGGTCTTCCTGGGCCAGCACTGGTTCTCCGACGAACCCGCCGGGTTCCTGCTGGGCCTCATCATCATCCGCAGCGCCAAGCGGGTGCCGTGGCACACGATCCCGCTCGGCCCGGTCAAGGTCTTCGACCCCGCGACGCGGCGCACGATCCTCATCTCGGTGCTGCTCATCCTCGGCGTCATGCTCACGCCGACCCTGCACCTGGTCCCGGCGCTCATCTCCGCCGCGGTGCTGCCCACGCTGGGCCTGATCTGGCTGTGGCTCAGCACGAAGGCGAAGCAGCACCGGGACGCGCTCGAAGCCGCCGAAGCGGCTGAAGAGGTTCCGGACCTCGAAGGAGACCCGGAGATCCCTAGCCAGCCGTCAGATAGTCGCCCGACAGTGTGACGCCGCCGTCGCCTTCGGTGACCTCGCCGATGGTCCAGGCCTCGACGTGGCGGGCGGTGAGCACCGCGAGCGCGCGGTCCACCTGGTCGGGGGCGACGATGGCGACCATGCCGACTCCCATGTTGAGGGTGCGCTCCATCTCCTCGCCGCTGATGCCGCCGATGTGCTGTACGACGTCGAACACGGGGTTCGGCGTCCAGGTGCCGCGGTCGACCTCGATCTGGAGGCCCTCGGGGACGGAGCGGATGAGGTTGCCGGCGAGCCCGCCGCCGGTGATGTGCGCGAAGGCGTGCACGTCGCACTCCTTGGCGAGTTCGAGGCAGTCCTTGGCGTAGATGTGGGTCGGGGTCAGCAGCTCCTCGCCGAGGGTCCGCTGGTTGCCGAACTCGGGCACGACGGTGCCGAGGTCCATCTTGCCGACGCCGAACAGGGCCGCGCGCACGAGCGAGTAGCCGTTGGAGTGGAGGCCCGAGGCGCGCATGGCGATCGCGACGTCGCCGGGCTTGACGCGCTCGGGGCCGAGCAGCTTGTCGGCTTCGACGACGCCCACGCCGGTGGCGGAGATGTCGTAGTCGTCGGGCTTCATGACGCCCGGGTGCTCGGCGATCTCGCCGCCGATGAGCGCGCAGCCGGCCCAGCGGCAGCCGTCGGCGATGCCGCCGCCGATCGCGGCGATCTTCTCGGGGACGACCTGGCCGGTGGCGATGTAGTCGAGGAGGAACAGCGGTTCGGCGCCGCACACGACGAGGTCGTCGACGACCATGGCGACGAGGTCGATGCCGACCGTGTCGTGGATGTCGAGCTTCTGGGCGATGACGAGCTTGGTGCCCACGCCGTCGGTGGAGGAGGCCAGCAGCGGCTTCTTGTACTTCTCGGTGTCGAGCGCGAACAGCCCGGCGAACCCGCCGATCCCGCCGACCACCTCGGGCCGGACGGTCTTCTTGATCAGGGGCTTGAGGGCGTCGACGGCCCGGTCGCCGGCGTCGATGTCGACGCCCGCGGACTGGTAGGAGATGGTCCTCGGAGTGGTGGTGCCGCTGCTCACGCTGTGGTCCCTTCCCGCACTTGCGTGCTCGCTTCGGTCGATCGCTGGACGCCGGGCTTCGCTGCCTGCGGCGTTTCCATGAGGTGCTTGCCGATGAGGTCGGAAGCGGGCAGTTCGATGGGGTAGTGGCCGTCGAAGCAGGCCATGCAGAGCCGGGACGCGGGCTGCTCGGTGGCGCGGACGAGGCCGTCCATCGAGACGTAGCCGAGGGAGTCCGCGCCGATCTGGGCGCGGATGCCGTCGGTGTCGAGCGATCCGGCGATGAGCTCGGCGCGGGTGGCGAAGTCGATGCCGTAGAAGCACGGCCACTTCACCGGCGGCGCGGAGATGCGGATGTGGACCTCGACCGCGCCCGCTTCGCGGAGCATCCGGACGAGGGCCCGCTGGGTGTTGCCGCGCACGATCGTGTCGTCGACGATGACCAGGCGCTTGCCCTTGATCTGGTCGACGAGCGGGTTGAGCTTGAGGCGGATGCCCAGCTGCCGCAGCGATTGGGAAGGCTGGATGAAGGTGCGGCCGACGTACTGGTTCTTCGTGAAGCCCTGGCCGTAGGGGATGCCGGACTCCTCGGCGAAGCCGATCGCGGCCGGGATGCCCGATTCGGGGACGCCGATAACGAGGTCGGCGTCGGCCGGGTACTCGCGGGCGAGGGTGCGGCCGACCTCGACGCGGGTGGCGTAGACGTTGCGTCCGGCCAGTTTCGTGTCGGGGCGGGCGAGGTAGACGTACTCGAACAGGCAGCCCTTGGGCTCGGGGTTCGCGAAGCGGGTCGAGCGCAGGCCGTGCTCGTCGATGGTGAGCAGCTCGCCGGGCTCGACCTCGCGCACGAAGTGGGCGCCGATCGTGTCGAGCGCGGCGGTCTCGGAGGCGACGGCCCAGCCGGAGGCGAGGCGGCCGAGGACGAGCGGGTGCACGCCCTGCGGGTCGCGGGCGGCGTACAGCGTGTTCTCGTCCATGAAGACCAGGCAGAACGCGCCGCGCAGCTGCGGGAGCACGCGCTCGGCGGCCGCGGCGACGGACTCGTCCGGGTGCGCGGCGAGGAGCGCGGTGATCAGGTGCGTGTCCGACGTGGTGGTGCCCATGTCGATGCCGAGGCGGTCGACCTCTTTCATGAGGTCGGCCGTGTTCACGAGGTTGCCGTTGTGCGCCAAGGCGATCGCGGTGCCCGTGGAGGTCGACCGGATGGTCGGCTGGGAGTTCTCCCAGGTGGGGGCGCCGGTGGTGGAGTAGCGGGCGTGGCCGATGGCCAGGTGGCCCTGGAGGGGCGCGAGGGTGGACTCGTCGAAGACCTGCGCGACGAGGCCGAGGTCCTTGTAGACGACGGTGCGGGCGCCGTCCGAGACGGCGATGCCCGCGGCTTCCTGGCCGCGGTGCTGCAGCGCGTAGAGCCCGAAGTAAGTGAGTTTCGAGACCTCTTCCCCGGGGGCCCAGATGCCGACGACGCCGCAGGCGTCGCGGGGGCCGGGACTGTCGGGATCGAGTTCCGTGGTGAGTCGACCGTCACCTCGGGCCACTGCAACTCCTCGGTTTGCTGGGCTGATTCGATGGTCTACCGGCTGCGCCACCTGAGTACACCGATGGTTCACCAGCGTCGCCATCCGGCGGAACCGCCAGTCACAGTCTATCGGACCTGCGGGAAGTCGCCACTCTCCAACAACGGCCGGTGTGGGCCGGGCCCCTCGCTGAAGAGGTGAAACTCACCGCATAACGGCCGAGGAGGGCCGGAAATAGACGGCGCAGTCACCCGCACGTGAACGTCATCACGACATCAGGTGAACAGCGATCGAGGCGCGAGGCGCATCGGCCTCTGGCCCGCGTCCGGCGCGGATGTCGGACCCGTGTGGGACAGTCGTCGCATTTCTTCGGTTGGTAGGAGGCGGATGCGGGTGGGAAGGGGCACGCCCTACGCCCGCAAGGCGCGCGGCCGCGCGCCGCCCCAGCGGGCGCAGCCCGCGCCCGGCGCAGCCGCCCCGCGAAACCCCGCCACGCGAAACCCCGCCACGCGAAACCCCGCCACGAACGAGAACGCCGTGCCGGGCATTGCCCGGCACGGCGTTCTCGTTCGCTAGTCGCTCCTGCTACCAGGAGCGGGGGCGGTCGTCCCACTCGCCCCAGTTGCGGCGGTCGGCGCGCTTGCCGTCCTGGTCCTCGCCTCCCTGGCCCGGCTCGTTGCCGTAGGGCGCGGCGGGCGGCTGCGGCTGGTCGCCGTACTGCGGCATCGCGCGGGTCGCCCCGTAGTCGCCCGCGGGCGGCGGCTGCTCCTGCGGCGCGTACGGGTCGCGGCGCATGGACTGGCCCGAGTACGGGTCGCTCGGCGGCGCGCTGCGGGGCGCGCTCGGCGAGCTGTGCGAGCCGTAGCCCTGCTGGCCGCCCTGGGGCCCGTAGCTCTGCGAGCCCGGACCGTACTGCGGCGCGCTCGGCGCACCGAAGCCCTGGTCGCGCGGCGCGCTGGGCGCCCCGTAGCCCTGGTCCTGCGGCGCGCTGCCCTGCGGTTCGAACATCGAACCGGCCGAAGGCGGCGGCGTCGGGGACGGGTGCGGGCGGGTCGAACCGAGGTCGCCGTACGGACTCGGCGATCCGGCCGGGGACGGCCCTGGGTGCGGCCTGGTCGCGGACGGGTCGTAGGGGTTCGAAGGCGCTGCGGGGCTCGGCGGGGCCGAAGGCGTGTGCGGGCGCGTGGAACCCAAGTCGCCGTAGGGGCTCGGCGGCGCGGCCGGAGGCGGCGTGCCGAGGTTCGCCTGCGGCATGATCTGCGTGGCGTCGGAGGCGCCGGGCCCACCGGGCTGCTTGACGACCGGGAGGATCGTGGTGCCGTCGGGGCCGACCTGGCCGCCCGGCATCCCGCTGAAGCCGCCCTGCGGCATGACCTGCGTCGAGTCGTTGCCGCCGTAGGCGGGACCGAACTGGGTCGGCGCGGCCGGGCCGCCGTCGACGAGGCCGCCGGGGTGGATCATCGTCGGCGCGTCGGAGCCGGGCGCGGGCCCGGCCTGGTACACGCCGGGCGTCCCGACCTGGGCCGCGGTCGGCGTGTGGTCCGGCGGGGTGTCGGGGCTGAAGCTGGCGCCGTCGTCGTCGTCCTTGTCCTTGCCGCCGCGCAGCAGGAAGAAGATGCCGACGATGCCGCCGACGACGAGCAGGCCGCCGATGATGATGAGGAAGACCAGGGTGCCGGACATGCCGCCCTCGTCCTCGGGGGGCGGCGGGCTCGACTCCTCGGTGGCGGGTGCGGCGCTGGTCGTCGGGTCGGCCGACGGCTCCGCCTCCTGCACCTGGGTGAGCGTGATGTTCATGTTGTACGCCTCGCTGCCCTCGCGGACGGTGAGCGTCTCTTCTTTGTCCTCGAAGCCCTCGGCGGTGATCTTCAAGGTCATGTCGCCGGGCGCGATCGGGTTGCTGGCGTCGCCGGTGAACTCGTACTTGCCGCTGCTGTCGGTCGTCGTGTCGTGCGTTTCGCCCTCGCCGTCGGTGAGCTCGAGCTCCGCGTCGGGGACCGGTTCGCCGTTCGAGGTGACCTCGCCGCTGATGGACGCGACGTTGGCGACCGTGGCGTTGCCGACGACGTTGAGGCCGCTGGACTGGCTCTGGCCCTCGAAGCTGACCGTGAACGTTCCCGAGACCTGCTCGCCGCTCGGCAGGTCGGATTCGGTCACGGTGGCGACGGTGAAGGAGATGGTCCGCTGCCCGCCCGGTTCGACCTGGCCGCACTTGACCTTGTCGGAGTCCTCGCGGGTGCAAAGCCCGGCGCCGCCGTCGTTGTCCATCGCGGCGATGTAGTCGTTCAGGCCGTCGACGTTCGCCCGGACCGTGATGTCCTTGGGCTGCACCGGGTTGTTGTTCATGACCGTGAACGTGACCGTGGCGGCCTGGCCGCCGATGGTCACCGGGTTCGGGTTGAACGCCCCGTTGAACCAGCCGGTGGGGTCCTGCGCGAGCGCGGCCTGCGGGAACGCCAGGATGCCGAGGAGCACGCCGCCCGCCGCGGCGAGGCCGGCCAGGCGAGTGCGCAGGCCACCCCGTCTCCCGCGCCGGGACCGCGGGACGTTAGTCTGGGCCCCGCTAGGTTCGGCCGCTACGGTCATCTACATCCCCTCCTGGGCATGTGCCATCCAGCGCCACTCGCGGCATCTGCCACGGGCGGGCACGACGAACCCACGGAAGCGGGCCGTCGTCGCCACTATGCCTGGTCTCATTTCGGTCACGGGACCGGGGTGTCGGGCACTGCGGCATTCATGTCGCACCCGGTGGCCCGGGCGCTCAGTCGTAAAAGCACGCCCGTTCGGCGACGTGCCGTAACGGGCAGTCTAACGTGGTTCGGAGGTCTCCTCGTGGACGCTGTGGTCGATGCCATGGCCGCGATCGACAACGGTGAAGCGCCCGATCGCGAGACGCTGAAAAACGCCGTTCGTGAGCTGCTCCAGACGCTGGCAGCCAAAGCCCCTGGTCATACCGTGGAAGTGCGGGTCCCGCCGTACGGGGCGGTGCAGTGCGTCGAGGGACCCAGGCACCGGCGCGGCACGCCGCCGAACGTCGTCGAATGTCAACCGCTCGTGTTCCTCATGCTCGCCACCGGCCGCACCGGCTGGCAGGAGGCGGTGACGACTGCACAGGTCTCGGCCTCGGGCCAGCGCGCCGACCTCAGCGAGCTGCTGCCGCTGGCCGCCCCGACCGGCGAGCCCCTGGAAGACGAGTAGCCCGCGCACCTTATTACTTATGCGAGAACCGCCCCGGGGCCGAAGCCCCGGGGCGGTTCTCGTTGCTGCTACTCGCCCAGGTGGGCGCCGATGCGGCCGCGCCAGGACGCTTCGAGCTCGGCGAGGCCGATGTCGAAGTGGTCCCGCAGGTGCAGGCCGTCGGTGTTCGCGTCGGTCACGCCCAGCGGCGTGATCGGCAGGTTCCGCTGCTCGCAGGCGGTGCGCACGGCCAGTTCCTGGCCGCGCGGGATCACCACGAGGACCCGCCCGGAGGATTCCGAGAACAGGTACGTGAACGGGTCGGCGCCCTCGGGCAGGAGGATCTGCGCGCCGAGCCTGGTGTGGCAGATGGCCTCGACGAGGGCCTGCGCGAGGCCGCCTTCGGAGAGGTCGTGGGCGGCGGCGAGCTGCTCGGTCTCGGCCAGGCGCGAGAGGAGCTCGGCGAGCTTCATCTCGTGGTCGAGGTCGACCACGGGCGGCACACCGCCGAGGTGGCCGTGCTTGACGGAGGCCCATTCGGAGCCCGAGAGCTCTTCGCGGGTCTCGCCGATGAGCGCGATGGTGTCGCCGGTCTTGCCGAGCCCGAGCGGGATGCGGCGCTTGACGTCGTCGATCACGCCGAGCACGCCGATGACGGGCGTCGGGTGGATGGCGTCGCGGCCGGTCTGGTTGTAGAACGAGACGTTGCCGCCGGTGACGGGGATGCCGAGTTTCTGGCAGCCGTCGGCGATGCCGGTGACGGCGCGTTCGAACTGCCACATGACGTGCGGGTCCTCGGGCGAGCCGAAGTTGAGGCAGTCGGAGATGGCGATCGGCGTGGCGCCGGTGACGGCGACGTTCCGGTAGGCCTCGGCGAGCGAGAGCTGGGCCCCGACGTACGGGTCGAGCCGCGCGAAGCGGCCGTTGCCGTCGAGGGAGATCGCGATGCCGACGCCGGTGCGCTCGTCGAGGCGGATCATGCCCGCGTCGTGCGGCGTGCCGAGGACGGTGTTGCCGAACACCGAGGAGTCGTACTGCTCGGTGATCCAGGACTTGTCGCACAGGTTCGGGCTGGCGGCCATGTCGAGGACGGTCTGGCGGATCTCCTCGTCGCTTGCGGGGCGCGGCAGCGTCTCGGCCCGGTCGACGGCGATGAGCCCGAGGTCGTTCGGTTCGGCGATGGGCCGGTGGTAGACCGGGCCCTCGTCGGCGAGCGACTTCGGCGGGACGTCGACGACGGTCTGGCCGTGGAAGTCGATGACGAGGCGGCCGGTGTCGGTGACGGTGCCGATCTCGGTGGCGAGCAGGCCCCAGCGGTGGGAGCGGGCGAGGACTTCCTCGGCCTTGGCGGGGTCGACGATGAGGAGCATGCGCTCCTGCGACTCCGAAGCGAGGATGTCCTGCGGTTCCATGCCCTTGGCGCGCAGCGGGACCAGTTCGAGGTCGACGTGCATGCCGCCGTCGCCGGCGGCCGCGGTCTCGCTGAGCGCGCAGGTGAGCCCTGCGCCGCCGAGGTCCTGGACGCCGACGACGAGTCCGGCGTCGAAGAGCTCGAGGCAGACCTCGATGAGCAGCTTCTCCGTGAACGGGTCGCCGACCTGCACGCTCGGGCGGGCGTCGCCCTCGCCGGTCTCGGAGAACGTCGCGGAGGCGAGGACGGAGACGCCGCCGATGCCGTCGCGGCCGGTCTTGGCGCCCATGAGGATCACGGTGTTGCCGACGCCGCTGGCCTGCATGGACTGGAGCCGCGCGCGGGGCAGGATGCCGACGCTGAGGGCGTTGACGAGCGGGTTGCCCTGGTAGCACGGGTCGAAGTAGGTCTCGCCGCCGATGTTGGGCAGGCCCACGCAGTTGCCGTAGTGGCCGATGCCGTCGACCACGCCCGGGAGGACCCGGGCGGTGTCGGGGTGGTCGATGGCGCCGAAGCGGAGCGAGTCCATGACCGCGACCGGGCGGGCGCCCATGGCGATGATGTCGCGGATGATGCCGCCGACGCCGGTGGCCGCGCCCTGCTTCGGTTCCACATAGGACGGGTGGTTGTGGGACTCGACCTTGAAGGTGACCGCGATGTTCTCGTCGATGGCGACGACGCCCGCGTTCTCCCCGATCCCGGCCAGCAGGCGCGGGGTCTTCGGGTTCTTCTCGCCGAACTGGCGCAGGTGCACCCTGCTCGACTTGTACGAGCAGTGCTCGGACCACATGATCGAGTACATGGCGAGCTCGGACTGGGTCGGACGGCGGCCCAGGATCTCCCGGATGCGCTGGTACTCGTCCTCTTTCAGGCCCAGTTCGGCCCACGGCTGCTTCTCGTCCGGGGTCGCGTCGGCGACCCCGACCGTGTCGACCGCGACGTTGAGATGGCTCATCGGCTGACTCCACTGGTGTCGGCGGCCCCGGTGAGGTGGGCCAGGACCGAGGCGACGATGCCGAGCCCGTCCGCGGACGGGCCAGTCAGCTCGTCGACGGCGTGCTCGGGGTGGGGCATGAGGCCCACGACGTTCCCGGCCTCGTTGGTCACCCCGGCGATGTCGCGCATCGAACCGTTCGGGTTGTCGAGGTACCGGAAGACCACGCGGCCGTCCGCCTCCAGCTCGTCGAGGACGGCGTCGTCGGCGACGTACCGGCCCTCGCCGTGCTTGGCGGGGAAGACCACTTCGCTGCCCGGCTGGTAGAGACGCGTCCACGCGGTGCGGGAGGTCTCGACCCGCAGCCGCGCGGGGCGGTTGCGGTAGCGCAGGTGGGCGTTGCGCACGAGCGCGCCCGGCAGCAGGTGCGACTCGCACAGCACCTGGAAGCCGTTGCACACCCCGAGGACGGGCATCCCCTGGGCCGCGGCGGCCTTCACGGTGTCCATCACCTGCGAGAAGCGGGCGATCGCGCCGCAGCGCAGCGCGTCGCCGTAGGAGAACCCGCCGGGCAGGAACACGGCGTCGACGCCCGCGAGGGCGGCGTCGTCGTGCCACAGCCCCACCGGCTCGCCGCCGGCAAGGCGCACCGCGCGGGCGGCGTCCTTGTCGTCGAGCGACCCGGGGAAGGTCACGACCCCGACGCGCGCGCTCATGCGCCCTCGATGGACACCGAGAAGTTCTCGATGACCGGGTTCGCCAGGAGCTGGTCGGCGATCACGCGCGACTGCTCCTCGACGTTCTGGGCGTTCTCGTCGAACTCGATCTCAACGCGCTTGCCGATCCGCACCGACGCCACGTCGTTCACGCCGAGGCGGGGCAGCGCCCCGAGGACGGCCTCGCCCTGGGGGTCGAGGATTTCGGACTTCAGCATCACGTCGACCACTACACGGGCCACGGGCGCACTCCTGTCGGTCACATGGACGGGACAACAGGGCAAGCATATTCACCGGCCCTGACCAGGGCCAGTGCCGAGCTACAAGGACGGTGCCAGGTCACAGCGAGTCATAGGATGTTTCCCGGCCGGTAGGACGCGGCCTCAGGGTGCGCTTTCGCCGCCAGCGCCACCCTTTCGGCGACACGGTCGACCTGATCGCCTGCGGCGCCGATGAATTCACCCGGATTCGCTACAAGGGCGTCGAGCCCGGCCCGGTCCAGGGGCAGGCGCGGGTCGGCGGCGAGGCGGTCGAACAGGTCGTTCTCGCGCTGGCCGCTCTCGCGCATGGCGCGGGCGACGGCGACGGCGTGCTCCTTGATGGCCTCGTGCGCGTCCTCGCGCCCGCCGCCCTGCTTGACGGCGGCCATGAGGACCTTGGTGGAGGTCAGGAACGGCAGGTACCGGTCGAGTTCGGCGTTGACGACGGCCGGGTAGGCCCCGAAGTTGTCGAGGATGGTGAGGAAGGTCTCAAAGAGCCCGTCGACGGCGTAGAAGAGGTCGGGGAGGGCGACGCGGCGGACCACCGAGCAGGAGACGTCCCCTTCGTTCCACTGGTCGCCGGCGAGTTCGCCGAGCATCGCGGCGTACCCGCGGACGACGACGGCGAGGCCGTTGACGCGCTCGGAGGAGCGGGTGTTCATCTTGTGCGGCATGGCGGAGGAGCCGACCTGGCCGGGCATGAAGCCTTCGGTGGCGAGCTCGGCCCCGGCCATGAGGCGGATGGTGATCGCGGCCGAAGAAGGACCGGCGACGGCCTGGACGAGCGCGGAGCCGACCTCGTAGTCGAGGGAGCGCGGGTAGACCTGGCCGACGGAGTCCATGACGCGGTCGAAGCCGAGGTGGGCGGCGACGCGGGTCTCGAGGTCGGCGAGTTTCGCGGTGTCGCCGTCGAAGAGGTCGAGCATGTCCTGGGCGGTGCCGACGGGGCCTTTGATGCCGCGCAGCGGGTACCGCTTGAGGAGGTCTTCGATGCGGTCGAGGGCGGCGAGGAGTTCTTCGGCCCAGGTCGCGAAGCGCTTCCCGAGGGTGGTGGCCTGGGCGGGCACGTTGTGGCTGCGCCCGGCCATGACGAGGTCGCGGTGCTGGGCGGCGCGGGCGGCGAGGCGCACGAGGGCGGCGACGAGGCGGTCGCGGACCAGTTCGAGGGACTGGCGGACCTGCATCTGCTCGACGTTCTCGGTGAGGTCGCGGCTGGTCATGCCCTTGTGGATGTGCTGGTGCCCGGCGAGATCGGAGAACTCTTCGATGCGGGCCTTCACGTCGTGCTTGGTGATGCGCTCGCGGTCGGCGATGGAGGCGAGGTCGACCTGGTCGAGGACGCGCTCGTAGTCGGCGATGACACCGTCGGGGACGGTGACGCCCAGGTCGTGCTGGGCCTGGAGGACGGCCAGCCACAGGCGCCGTTCGGCCTTGATCTTGCCGACGGGGTCCCAGATGTCGCGCATCGAGGCGGAGGCATAACGCTCGGCGAGCACATTCGCAGTCACGCGCCCATCATGGCATTGCGCGCGCGTGCCCGCCCAGGACCGGCGGCCGACCGTGACCGGCGCGGCCGCGAAGCGGCAAGCGCGTCTACCCGCCCGGTACGGGTGGGTCACTGTTAGAGCCCATCCCTAACCCCCACCCACCCAGGGGACCGTAGTGCCCACGATCCCCGGCGGGTACGACAGAAACCGGGGTCGGAAGCGCCGTTGTCACCCGAAAGGGGACACGATGCGAGCCGGGCGCGCGGTCCCGAGTTGCGGGAACCACTCGGCGTGGCGGTTAACCTGCACGTATCCGCCACGTAAACTGGCGGTGTGCGAGTACTCCTGATCGGCTCCGGCGGCCGCGAGCACGCCCTCGCGGCGTCGCTGGCCGAGGACGAATCCGTCACCAAGCTCATCTGCGCCCCGGGCAACCCCGGCATGGCCGCCCTGGGCGACTGCGTGCCGGTGAACCAGACCGACCCGGCCGCCGTGGCCTCCCTGGCGGTGACCTCCGCGGCCGACCTCGTCATCGTCGGCCCCGAGGCCCCGCTGGTCGCGGGCGTCGCCGACGCCGTGCGCGCCAAGGGCATCCCGGTGTACGGCCCCGGCGGCGAAGCCGCCCTCATCGAGGGCTCGAAGGCGTTCGCGAAGGAGGTCATGGCCGCCGCGGGCGTCCCGACCGCCGCCGCGCGCGTCTGCAAGACCCGTGAAGAGGCCGAGGCCGCGCTCGACGAGTTCGGCGCGCCCTACGTCGTCAAGGACGACGGCCTCGCCGCGGGCAAGGGCGTCGTCGTCACGGGCGACCGCGCCCAGGCCCTGGCCCACGCGCTCGAGTGCGAGCGCGTCGTCATCGAGGAGTACCTCGACGGCCCCGAGGTCTCCCTCTTCGTCGTCAGCGACGGCAGTCACGCGAAGGCGCTGCTGCCCGCGCAGGACTTCAAGCGCATCGGCGACGGCGGCACCGGCCCCAACACCGGCGGCATGGGCGCGTACACGCCCCTCCCCTGGGCCCCGGACGACCTCGTCGCCGAGATCATGGAGCGCGTCGCCGAGCCGACCCTGGCCGAGCTCGCCGGGCGCGGCATCCCGTTCATCGGCACCCTCTACTGCGGCCTGGCCCTGACCTCGAAGGGCCTCAAGGTCGTCGAGTTCAACGCCCGCTTCGGCGACCCGGAGATCCAGGCGATCCTCGCGCTCCTGGAGTCTCCGCTGGGCAAGCTGCTGTACGCGGCGGCGACCGGCAAGCTCGAGGACTTCGGCAACCTGTGGTGGCGCGAAGGCGCGGCCGTGTGCGTCGTCGTCTCCAACGAGGGCTACCCGGGCGACACCGTCACCGGCCGCCCGCTCTACGGCGCCGACGAGGCCGGGGTGTTCCACGCCGGCACCGCGCTCGACGCCACCGGGCAGCTCATCGCCACCGGCGGCCGCGTCCTCAACTGCGTCGGCACGGGCGCCTCGGTCGCCCAGGCCCGCCAGGAGGCGTACGCGCTCGCCGAGGGCGTCAAGCTCGAAGGCGGCTACTACCGCAAGGACATCGCCGCGAACATCTAAGCGGAACAGCAAGGGCCGGACGCTTCCGCGTCCGGCCCTTTCGCATCCTGCCCGCGAGATGCTGCCCGGTTCCCTTACGCAATAGCGATTGCGGTAAACCATCGATGCAGATGGCAATCAGTGATGCCAATGCGTCGATAACGATTCGAACTTTGCTGTTCCACTCTTATGGCATGGTCCTGTTATCCTGGTCTTGTGTCCTCGTAGCTCAGTGGATAGAGCACAAACCCCAGGTTTGCGGTCGCGGGTTCGATTCCTGCCGAGGGCACCTATGCATGCCCGGCCGTAGTTTCCCTGCGAGCGCATTCGGTTGGAGGACGCGTGGACGGTGATGCGCAAGAGAATGCCGGGGCCGGTTTCGTCAACCGTTTCGACCGGGCGGCACCGGAGACACTGATCCAGGCCGAGCATTTCCACCTCCACAGCACCGCTGCCGCTCGGAAGCCGCTCAACGACTTCTGGCATCCCAACGCTTCCTCGGCGGGCTTCGTCGGTCGGGAGCGTGAACTCGCCGAGCTGGCGACGGCACTGGCCGACAGCGACGGCAACGGCGTGGTCCAGTCCGTCGGCGGCATGGCCGGGATCGGGAAGACCCAGTTGGCGGCCGCTTTCATCCACGACCACCGCGACGACTTTCCGGACGGCCGGATCTTCTACGACTTCCAGTCCTACGCCTCCAACCGCCTCCCTGAAACCGGCGACCAGGCACTCCTCCAGATCCTCCCCACCATCCGCGACGACGTCCCGGTGGCCGCCGTCCACCAGCTCAGCCCGGAGGGCCGACTGAGCCTGTGGCGCGAATCGGTGAGCGGACGGCGCCTGATCATGGTGTGGGACAACGTCAAACAGGCCGAGCAGGTGAGCTCGCTCCTGGTCCGCCAGCCCGGATGCGCGACCATCGTCACCAGCCGCGAGACGATCGACCTCATCGGTGCCGCGCCACCGATCCGCCTGGATGTCATGGAAACCGCGTCCGCGCTCACCCTCTTCCGCCGCATCGCCGGGAACGGGCACCAGCCGGAACTGGTGCGACGGCTCGTCGAGTTCGATCTCCGCATGCCGCTGCTCATCGAGATCCACGCCGAGGCGATCCGCTCAGGCGAGCACCGCCTCGAAGAGATCCTCTACGACCTCCAGACCGAACCCCGTACCACCGACCGCCCGGGCCAGGAACGGCTCTTCTCCCGCTTCGACGGCTCCTACCAGTACCTCAGCGCCGATCAGCGGCGTGTGTTCAGAGCCCTCGGCGCCCACCCCGGGAAGTCCGCGACCGCCGGGAGCCTCGCCGCGGTCCTCGCCGTCGGCCTCGACCGGATGCTGGTGCTCCTCAACGAACTCGTCAGACTCGGGCTGGCCCAACGCGACCACCGCACCGCCACCAGCCCTGAACCCCGACTGCGCGCCTACAGCGCCCATGACCTGCTCCGCACCTACGGCGAGTACCGCGCCGAACGGGAAGGCGACCGCGAAACGACGCAGACCGGCCTGTGCGCCCACTACCGCGCGAAGCTCAAACGCTACGGCAGCAAGCAGTTGGCATGGTTCGAAGCGGAGGCGGGCAGCATTCTCGACACGGCCCTGGTCGGGGACGGACCCGGTTTCGCGGAGCTCGCCCTCGCTGCGGCCGGCCTGTATTACCGCGTCGACCGCAACCGGGACGCCGAGCGGGCCTACACCCACGCGGCACGGTGCTTCGAGGCACTCGACGACCAGCGCGGCCTGGTCCGCGCCTTGCGCGGGCTCGGCGACACCTACCGCGTCCGCGATTTCGAGAAGGCCCGAGCCCGCTACCGCGAGGCCGCGAGGATCCACGCGCAGCGCGACGACCTTTCCGACCTCGCCCACGCACACCGGTGGATCGGCGACGTCGAGGTCGAATGGGGCCGCTTCGAGGACGCGACCGTCTCCTACGGCAGGTCCGCCGATCTCTACCGCGAGCACGGCGACCCGATCGGCCTGGCGCATGCCTTGCGGGGGCTCGGCAACGTGATGGTCGAATCAGGCGACGCCGATGCCGCGGAGGCGTACTACCGCGAAGCGGCCTCCGGTTACGGCGATCGCAATCCCCGCGGCCGGGCGCAGACGCTGCGCGGGCTCGGCGATGTGGCGCGACTCCGAGGCGACTTCGACTGCGCGAGCAGCCGGTATGAGGAAGCGGCCGGCATCTACGCCGAGCTGGACGACGATGCGGGTTTCGCCCACGCCTTGCGCTGGCAGGCCCACGCGGCCCTCGGCGCCCGTGACCTGGACCGCGCGGACCGCCTCTACAGCGAGGCCGCGCGGCATTATCAGGCCATCGGGGAGCAGTTCGGCCTCGCCAAGGCCTGGCAGGGTCTGGGCGAGGTCGCCTGCGCGCTCGGCGACCCTTCGGTCGCCGCCTACTACCTCGAGGCATCGGCGCGACTGTTCGAGGCGATCGGCGAGGACCGAAAGCACGAGGCCGTAAAACGACTGCTCGACGACCTGGGCGGCGAGCAGGCCTAGTCGGTCAGTTGGTCAACGGGTCCCGGGAGACCGGGCAGGACATGCACCTGGGGCCGCCTCGGCCGGAGCCCAGTTCGGAGCCGGAGATCGTCATGACCTTGATGTCGGCGCGTTCGAGGCGGGCGTTCGTGACCGTGTTGCGCTCGTAGGCGACCGCAACGCCCGGCGCGAGCGCGAGCGTGTTGTTGCCGTCGTCCCACTGCTCGCGTTCGGCGGTAACGACGTCGCGGGCGCCGGTGTGGATGATCTCGATCCGGTCGGCGCCGATGGCCTCCGCGGCCGCGTCCAGGAACCGCCTGGGGCCCTTGATGTCGAGGCTCTCGCCGCCGTCGGTGCTGGTGAGCGTGAACGCCTCCAGGCGCTGCTCCGCCGGGGCGTACATGACCATGCGGTCGCGGTCGACCATCGTGCACACCGTGTCGAGGTGCATCGTCGCCCGCCGCTGCGCGATCGGGACGACCAGCACCGTGCGGATACGGCCGCGCTCGAAAGCCTTGCGCGCCAGGCGCTCCGCGCCCGCCGGGGTGGTGCGCTCGCCGACGCCGACGGCCAGGACGCCCGGCGCCAGCGCCAGCACGTCCCCGCCCTCCAGGTGCTCGAGCGAGGGGTCGTACAGCTTCGGCACGTCGCGGAAGCGCGGGTGGTGGTGGTAGATCAGGCCCGTCAGGGTCGTCTCGCGGCGCCGCGCGGGCATCGCGAGGCTGGTCACGGCCACCGCGTCGCCGACCCACACGGCCGAGTCGCGCGTGAACATCATGTTCGGCAGCGGGTCGATCACGAACTCGGTCGGGCGCATCATCTTGTGCCGCAACGAGAGCGAGGAGCCGAACTCCTCCTTCGTCAAGCCTTCCACCAGGACCGACGCGAGCCGTTCGGGCTCCAGGTCCGCCAGGAACGCCGCGAGCTCGCGCCCCAGCGTCTGCCCCAGGCGCGGGTCGGCGGTCACCGAGACGCCCACCGCCTCGCGCGCTTCGGGCAGCTCCAGGCACTGGGCGAGCAGCTCGCCCACGTACAGGACCTCGACGCCCTGCCCGCGCAGCGTCTGCGCGAACCGGTCGTGCTCGTCCTGGGCGCGCTCGACCCAGGGGATGCCGTCGAACAGCAGCGCCCCGTTGTTGCGCGGGGTCAAGCGGCGCAGCTCGCCCCCGGGGCGGTGGAGCACGACACTGCGCAGGCGCCCCACCTCGGAATCGACACCGAAAGCAGGCGCGTCTTCAGCACTCATGATCTGAGGGTAGACGCGCGGGGGACGAAGATCAACTTATCTCTGTTAACGTGGACAGACTGAGCGTTACGACTACCCCCGGGAACGCCCAAATTGACGCAACTCGAACTCGTCATCCCGTTGCGGGCCACTGCGCCCGGACCTGATGGCTACAGGCTGGATCCGGCGCTGGCCACGTGGCGCACCGCCGTGACCTCCTCAGCCGACCCCTGCATGCTGCTCGCGGCCGACACCCGGATCGTCGCGGTCTCGCGCGCCGCCCGCCGCGTGCTCGGCTTCGGGCCCGAGATCGAGACGGTGATGCCGCGCTTCCTCGACTCGGGGATCCGCTTCCTCGACTTCACGGCCGGGGCGCACCCGCTCGTCGACTCGGAGCTCGCCCGACTCGCGCCGGTGCAGACGCTCCAGACCGACTCGCTCGAACGCAGCCTCATGCGCATCGACCACCGCGGCGTGCACCGCACGTTCGACGTGACGGCCTCGCCGCTGCACTCCCCGCCGCGCCTCGACGCGGTCGGGTCGCTGACGTTCCTGACGCCGATGGGCCCCGCTTAGCTACTCGGGGTTCAGGTCGTAGACGACGGCGGTCTCGGTGCGCTCCACTTCGACGCCGAACGGTTCGACCTCGGTGTCCAGGCCGTCCCAGTCGCTGCCCGGCAGCGAACCGGGGAGCACGACGACGGTCTCGATCCCGGCCTCGCGCAGCGACGCGACCGCGTCCTCGCTCGGGAAGCCCATCGACATCGACCGGATGCCGGCCTGCTCGTCGGGCGTGAACGCCGCGACGCCGTTGGCGACCTCCGGGAAGCCGTCGATGCTCCAGTACTGGACCTTCGTGTCGCCCCCGCCCGCGGGCAGGAACAGCACCGGGCCCTCCAGTTCGGACATGTCGACAGGCGCCTCGGGCACTTCCGCATAAGGAGCGACCGTGAGCCCCTCCCACAGGACGAGGAAGACCGGCAGGAACAGCAATGCGTGGACCCGCCTGGGCGCCTTCACTTTCAGGCGCTTGTCGACGCGGGCGCGGTGCGCCATCTCGTCGGCCTCGTCGGCGATCCGCGTCAGCGTCCCCGCCGCGAGCACCGCCAGGATCAACGTCAGGTAGATCGCCAGGCGGCCGGGCGTGCGGATCGCATCCCAGCCGGGCGCGTACTCGTACAGGAGCGCCCACGCCCACGAGCCGTCGTCCAAGAAGTTGGGGCCCATGGCAATCGCGAACACGACCGCGCCGCCGAGGGCGAGCCAGACCCGCTGCCAGCCCGTCCAGCACGACCACACCAGGCCCGCCACCGCGAGCGCGATCAGCGTGAACCCGACGAGCAGCGCCTGCTCGGGCGCCCAGGTCAGCTCCGCGCGCGCCGCCTCGTGGGCCGCGCCCCACACCCGCGACTCCTCCGGCGAGATGATGAAGCTCTGCCAGGTCGGGGCGAACCAGCTGATGTACTCGACATCGCGCACGGCCTCGGGGTAGGCCTCGGCGACGACCGCGTGCCGGTCGGCGATCCACAGGACCCCGAGGCTGAACACCGAACCGCCGATGCCGTTGGCCGCCAGGGTCTTCCACTGCAGCCGGGGCCGCTTCACCAGCCAGTGCAGGCCGACGACGACGCCGATGCCGAGCAGCAGGTAGACGAACGGGATGCCGAGCCCGGCGCCGATCGCGAACTGCCACAGGGCGGTCAGCCACCCGGCGAGAATCCAGCCGGGGCGCTGGCGCTCCGGTTTGAAGCCTCCTCTGAACGAGTAGCCGTGGCCGCGCGCGAGCATCGCGAGCGCGAGGGCGATGCCGCCCATGGAGAGCACCTGGAGGTGCCCGGCCTGGCCGAGTTTCCAGGGCGCGTAGGCGAACGCGGCGGCGGCGACGGTCGATCCGGCGACGCGGGCGCCGAGCTGGCGCAGCAGCGCGTACGCGCCGAGGAACGCGAGGGCGAACGTGCCGATGTAGAGGACGTTGTAGACGACGAGCGCGCTGGTGGGGCTGGTGATGAACAGCGCGGCGGGCGCGTAGCCCATGAGCGTGTCGGTGAAGAGGTACGCGTCGTCGAGGGGCCAGAAGCTGTTGGTGTCCCAGATCCCGGCGGGGTTCTCGCGGAGGGCGTGGCCGACCCAGCCGAGGATGTAGGTGAGCAGGAGCGGGTCGCCGGTGTCGTGGGGGATGCGGTCGTCCAGGTGCCGCGCGAGGGGCCAGGTCATGGCGAGGGCGAGGAGTACGCTGCCGAGCCCGGCGAGGGTCCATTCGCTGCGGGCGGCGCGGCGCAGGGCGCGGCCGAGGGCCCGCCAGCGGCCGGGGCGGACCGTCTCGGGCGGGTTCTCGCCTCCGGCGAAGCGCTGCCAGCGCTCCTCGTGCTCTTGGAAGCTGCTGTCGCCGGTGCCGGTCCGGGGGCCTTCGCCCTCGGGGGCGCGGGGCTCGGGTGCCTCGGCGGCTTCGGTGTCGGGCGCAGGTTTGGCCATGGGGTTCTCGCGGTCCTCGCTCGGTGTCGTCCCGCACATCCTACGGACGGTCGCGATGGTGGATACGGGCGCATGAGGACCGTTCGGCGCAATCGCCGGGCCGGGGGCCGTCACCTTTCCCGCGCCCGCTCGTTGAACGCTGTTGAGACCTGATTCCCGCTAATGATCAGGTCGTCATCCGGTCGAAGACGCAGTTGGAGAGACGCAGGCATGGGAAGTCACACCACGAAGCCCGGTAAGCAGTCCCGGGCCCAGACGCGTCCTCCGCTGCCGTACCCGGTGAACGACGGCCGGGTCGCGCCCGCAATCCAGGAGGCCATGGACCGGCGCGCGCACCGGCGCAAGTCGCGCCTGGCGGCGATCTCGGCGGCGGGGATGCTCGCGGTCGGCGGTGCGGCCGGGGTGAGCATCGCGACGGCGGACGAGCCGGAGTCGGGCAGCAGCAGCGAGGTCGTGTTCAGCGGCGACTGCGGCACCCTCGGGCTGGTCTCGGCGACCTCCTCCCCTGACGCCTCCGAGTTGACGGTGGAGCAGGGTTCGCAGGTGGTGTACAGCAACGACCTGGGCACTGACGCGAAGCTGCACGTGGGCGACGAGGTGTACGAGATCGGTTCGGGCTCGAGCCAGGTGTTCGAGATGAACCGCTCGGCCGAGGTCGCGATGGTCCCGAACTGCCACGGCCTGTTCGCCGAGTACGAGTCGGCGCAGGTCCGCGTGGTCGAGGCCCAGGCTGACGACTCGCAGTCCGGTGAGGGCGAGTCGGGCGAGGACGTCGCGCTTCCCGCAGCCGGGGACGACGCCGACGCAGGCGACTCCCAGGACCAGGGCACTGAGTCGGAGGACTCCGGCGAGGCCCAGCCTGGCGAAGAGGCCGAGGAGCCGACTCCGGCGGCCGAGGAGCCCGCCGTCGAGGACGAGGTGAACGCGTTCGGTCCGCCGCCTTCGGAGCTGGACTCCGGCGCGGACGGCGACGCCCCGGCCGTCGAGGACGAGGTCGTCGCGGTCGACCCGAAGGCCGTGGCCGACGGCGCGAACGGCCTGCTCGCCCTGGTCGCGATCATCTGCCTCGTGGGCGTGGCCGCCGCGGTCACGCGCACCCTTCTCAAGCAGCGGGCGACGGCGTGACGCCGGTCCCCGTCCCGAGCCCGGCGCCGCAGGCCGCCGCGACCGCTCCCGTGCACGGCTTCCCGAAGTCCTACGGCGCCCAGGCGTCGTGGGTGCCGGGGGGCAGGGTGCGGAACCGGCGCGACCGGCAGCGTGCGGCCCGGTGCCTCACCGGCCCCGACCAGGCCCGCGTTTCGCGGGTCTCCAGGCCGCGGCGCGGTGCGGTGGAGTCTCCGTGAGGCACTGAGACGCGGGCGTTCGCTGATGGTCATTTCCTCCCCAGGTCCCATTCCGAGCGCCGGTCCCAGTGCCTCACGGCCCGCCGAATTCCATAGGTTCGCGTGTCGCGCCCGCCCCTGCGGGCGCTTCGCCGTTGCCGGGTCCGGGTGTGCGAGGGACCATGGAGAGAGCAGTATCACCGGGGCGGTCCAGGCGCTGTTGCGCAACCGTTACTGAACTCTCAATCAACCCTGCTTGTGGTCGCTTCGACGACTGCTTTAGCGTGGGCCGCAGCATTTCGTTAGCGCCCCCGCTCTGAAGCAAGGTTCCTGTTGTGACCTCCCAGACCAAGCACGCCCCTTCGCGACGGCTCTGGCCTTTCCTGGCCGTCCCGGCCGTCGCCGTGCTCATCGCGGCCGGTATCTACGTCGCCGACCTGTCCGGGGACGACGGCGGGGCCGGCGGCTCCGCCGACGCGACCCTGCCCGGCTCCCAGGAGTCGGCGGCCGACGACTCGTCGATGCAGCCGTCGGAGGAGGAGCAGCGCCTGGCGGCCGAGGCGCGGCTGCAGGCCGACCTGGACGCGGCCGTCAGCGACTACATCGCGGGCCTGGAGGACGAGAACTTCTACGCCGCGGTCGCGGTGGACGACGCGGAGTTCCAGCTCGCGTACGAGGGCGAGGTGCAGCACGACACGGCGTCGGTCGTGAAGGTCGAGATCCTGACGATGGTGCTGGAGGCGTACGGGACGCTCGACGAGGTCCCGGACTGGCTGCTCGACCGGGCCGAGTCGATGATCAAGGACTCGAGCAACGACGCGACGAACGACATGCTGTACGGCGGCACGTTCGACGACGGGCACGACGCGATCCGGCAGGCGCACATCGACTACGGGCTCGAGCACACGAACCCGAACGAGACCGAGCAGTGGGGGAAGACCCAGACGACCGCGGTGGACCAGCTGCGGGTGCTGGAGCTCGCGCTCTATGAGGGCGTGCTCGACGCCGAGCAGGTGGCGTACGCGCGCTCGCTCATGGGCGACCTGTCGGAGTCGCAGCAGTGGGGCGTCTCGGCGGCGGCCGCCGAGGGCGAGACGGTGTGGATGAAGAACGGGTGGGACACGCGGGATTCGATGGGCGGCGAGTGGGTCGTGAACTCGATCGGCATCATCAACGGCGACACCGACCAGCCCATCGAGATCGCGATCCTCACCGGCGGTTCGGCTTCGGACGCCGAGGGCATCGAGCGGGTCGAAGAGCTCGCGAAGATCATCCGCGACGTCATCGACACCGACCCGTACGCGTAGGCCGCCACTCTTTCGGGTGAGATTTCGCCCGCGACCCCGGTTTTCGGCGGTTTTCTGTCGGACCCGGGCGGGATGGTTGCGCCGGGTCCTTCTTTCCCCTCTTGTGGTGGGTGGGGGTTTGTGGATGGCCGATTGTGGGCCTTACTCTCGCGGGATGAGCGATCTGATCTCCGCGTTGACCGGGGCCGGGCTGGCGCCCGTGACCGATCCCGACGTCCTGGCCGCACACTCGCGGGACCATGCCGCGCTCGTGCCGCCGGGCCGGGCCGCCGCGCTCGTGCGGGCCCGCTCGACCGAGGAGGTCAGCGCCGCAATGCGGGTCGCCGCCGAGTTCGGCGCCCCCGTCGTCCCCCAGGGCGCCCGCACCGGGCTCGCCGGTGCGGCCACCGCCGTCGACGGCGCGATCCTCCTCGACGTCTCGCCCATGGACCAGATCCTCTCGATCGACCCCGTGAACCGCCTCGCCGTCGTCCAGCCCGGCGTCCTCAACGCCGCGATCACCAGCGCCGCAAGCGGATACGGCCTGCGCTACATCCCCGACCCGGGCTCGTGGCAGATCTCCACGATCGGCGGGAACATCGCCACCGCCGCGGGCGGCATGTGCTGCGTCAAGTACGGGACGACCCCGGAGTACGTCCTGGGCCTGGAAGTCGTGCTCGCCTCCGGCGAGGTCATGCGCTGCGGGCGCGAGACCGCCAAAGGCGTCGCCGGGTACGACCTGGTGCGGCTCTTCTGCGGTTCCGAAGGGACCCTGGGGATCATCACCGAGGCCACCGTGAAGCTCTCGCCGGTCCCGGCCGGGCGGCTCACGCTCGCGGCGGTCTTCGGCACGACCGCCGACGCAGGGCGCGCCGTCACCGCGATCATGGCCGCCGGCGCCCAGCCGAGCCTGCTCGAGCTCATCGACAACGTGCACCTGCGGGCCCTGGAAGCCCTGCGCCCCATGGGGTTGCCGACCGAGGCCGCCGCGATGCTGCTCGTCGCAGCCGACGCGAACCCGGCCGAGGAGCTGGCCGCGATCGAGGCGCTCTGCACCGCATCAGGCGCGTCCGAGGTCTACCGCGCCACCGACGCCGAGGAGGCCGACGCACTACTCGAATCGCGGCGCAGCGCCTACCACGCCATGGAGCAGCTGGGCACGGTCCTGGTCGACGACATCGCGGTGCCGCGCTCGCGCCTGGCCGAAGCGCTCGACGGCGTCCAATCGGTAGCCGCGAAGCACGGCGTGGTCATCGGGGTCATCGCCCATGCGGGCGACGGGAACCTGCACCCGAACATCATCGTGCATCCGGAGGACCCGGCCTCGCTCGAAGCCGGGCGGGCCGCGTTCGACGAGATCCTGGAGATGGCACTCGCCATGGGCGGCACCATCACCGGCGAGCACGGCGTGGGAATGCTGAAACGCGATTGGCTCGCAAAGGAAGTCGACCCGGTGAATCTGGCGGTGCAGCGGCGGATCAAAAACGCGCTCGACCCGCTCGGCATCCTCAACCCGGGCAAAGTCCTCGCAGGTTGAACGGGCTGCAGCGGTGGGAAACCTGAGTGGGAGCGACGCAGTTTCTATGCGCCCGAGACGGTTTCGTGTCGCTCCTGTTACACGTTAATGGGGCCGCAGCGCTTGCCCATTCGCTGCGGCCCCGATAAAGTGGAGGAGCTCCACTTTTCATTGGCACCAGTAGGGCTGTGCCCGATTGCCCTTACTGGTTTTGTGCCCCCGGATTGTTCCGTGCCTCCCGGATGACTGCCCATGTCAATCCGCTTGGCTTGTCGGCGTGACCGGAACACTCATTACTATGAGGACCGTCTCTGGGCGTGGCCTGTGCTGAGCCTGGGAAGAACCTGGGAAACGATGTCAAACCGTTACTCGGGGACCTCGAATCCGGCGAGTTTGTCCAGCTCAGCGGTGACGTCGGGGCGTTGCGCGACGGACTCGCCGTCGATCTGAGTGATGAAGGCCACACCTCGCACGGAGGAGCTCAGCCACGCCGCTTCGGCGTTCTTCAAGTCCCCCACCGAGATCAGCTTCTCCACCGTCTTCAGACCCGCCTTCGGGGCCTGCTCCAGCAGGTACGCGCTCGTCGTGCCCGGCAGGATGCCCGCCGAGGTCGGCGTGGTGCAGAGCGTGTCGCCCTCCAGCCACAGGAGCGAGGAGGTCGGGCCCTCCAGCGCGAAGCCGTCGGCCGAGACCCACAGGGCGTCGTCGGCGTCCTGGGTCTTCGCCCAGCGGGTCACGGCCATCATCGACGCGTACGACAGGGCTTTGACGCCGCCTAGAAGCCACGGGGCTTCACCCCGCGCGTCGGCATTCACCCCCAGGGTCGCCGTGGCGATCTTCAGGCCGTCGCGCCGCGGCAGGATGCGCTCGCGCGGAACAGGATCGACGGTGGCGTAGACGGTGGGCGGCCCGCCGTGCTCGCGGCCGCGGGTCGCGACCAGGCGCAGCGCGCCCTCGCCCTCGGCCCGCTCGCGCCAGGCGACCAGGGCCTGCTCGGCGAGTTCGGCCATGTCGGACTTCGCCGGCAGCTCGAACTCCATGCGGCGCGCGGAGTTCGCCATCCGGTCGAGGTGCTCGGAGAGCAGGAACGCCTGCCCGGCGCGCACGTTGATGGTCTCGAAGACGCCGTCGCCCCGGAGGACCCCGAGGTCGTCGGCGCACAGGAGCGGCGCGTCGGAGTCGACGACGCCTCGGTGCAGTACTGCGGTCACTAGTGCCATGCGCCCATTCTCCACCCCGGTCCGGTCACAGGCCCGGTCCACCGCGCGCGCAGTACCATGCACCTATGCCCACCGAAGCCGAGGCCGAGACCGAACTCGCCGCGGTGCTGCGCGGCAAAGGCCTGCGCATGACCGCGCAGCGCCAGCTCGTCCTGGAGGCCGTCCGCGCGCTCGGGCACGCCACCCCCGAGCAGATCCACGAGCGCATCCGCGGCCAGGTCGAAGGTGTGAACATCACCACGGTCTACCGCACCCTCGACCTGCTCGAAGAGCTCCAGCTCGTCTCCCACACCCACCTCTCCCACGGCGCCCCGACGTACCATCTGTCCGGCGACCGCGGCCACGCGCACCTGGTGTGCCACCGCTGCGGCCGGATCACCGAGGTCGACCCGTCCCTGTTCGCGAACGCGCGCGCGGAAGTGGCCGACACCTGCGGGTTCGTCATGGACATCGGCCACGTCGCCGTGTTCGGGACCTGCGCCGAATGCCTGGAGAAGGAACGATGACCGACACCGCCACCTCGCCGCTCCTGTCCCTGCCCGGCGCCGTCGCCAACGACAGCGGCCGCACGGCCTGGCACTACGGCGGGCCGCTCACCGAGCAGCGCGCGGCGATGGCGACCGGCGCGCTCTTCGACCGCTCCGACCGCGACATCATCACCGTGACAGGCGATGCGCGCCTCGAATGGCTCCACTCGCTCACCACCCAGCACCTCACCAGCCTCAAGCCGCACGAGGGCACCGAGGCCCTGGTCCTCTCCCCCACCGGCCGCGTCGAGCACCACATGAACGTCTTCGACGACGGCGCCGCCACCTGGCTCGACACCGAGCCGGGGCACGGCGAGGCGCTGCTGAAGTACCTGCAGCTCATGAAGTTCCGCACCGAGGTCGACATCCGCGACGAGAACGACGTGTGGGCCCTGTTCACCTACACGTTCAAGGACGCCGACGAGGCCGAGCCGGTCGTGCAGCCCGTCCCCGCCGCGAAGTTCGTGCAGCGCGAGATCCCCCTCACCCCCACCGCGGTCTACCCCGGCGACGCGCTCGACGCGACCACCGGGTGGATCCGCCGCACCGACGCCCTCGGCGTCCCCACCTTCGACCTGTGCGTGCGCCGCGAGGACGTCGAGTCGGTCGTCCTCGGCGGCGACGCGGCCCCCGCCGGCACCTGGGCCTGGGACGCCGTCCGCGTCGCGAACGGGCTGCCCGCCTTCGGGACCGACACCGACGAGAAGACCGTCCCGCACGAGGTCGCGCACTGGCTCCAGTACGCCGTGCACTTCAACAAGGGCTGCTACCGGGGACAGGAGACCGTGGCGAAGGTCCACCACTTGGGACAGCCGCCGCGCCGCCTCGTCATGCTCCACCTCGACGGCTCCAGCGAGCAGCCGCCCGCGAACGGCACCCCGATCATGCTGGGCGACAAGCAGGTCGGCGCCATCGGCACCGCCGTGCAGCACTACGAGCTCGGCCAGATCGCGCTCGCCCTGGTGAAGCGGTCGGCCGCCGCCGACGCGGACGTGCGTCTCATCGTCGGAGATCAGGCCGCGAGTCTCTAGCCGCGCGACTAGCCTCGCAGTATGAGTGCTTCCTACCGTGGCGGCGAACCCGTCGCCGAGATCGTCCGGTCCGGATTCGCCGAGAGCCTCCACCGGGGCAGCGTCGCCGTGACCGACCCGTCCGGGAACCTCCTCGCCTCGATCGGCGACACGGGTTCCGCGGTCTTCCCCCGCTCCTCCAACAAGCCCATGCAGGCCCTCGCGATGCTCCGCGCCGGATGGGCGCCCGGCACCGAGGCCGACCTCGCCATCGCCTCCGCGAGCCACCGAGGCGAGCCGTTCCACCTCGCCCAGGTCGCCTCCGTCCTCGGCGGCGCCGGGCTCAGCGAAGAAAACCTGCAGTGCCCGGCCGACCTGCCGAGCGACCCGAACGCCCGCAACGCGGTCGTCGCCGCCGGCGGGGAAGCCCGCCGCATCTACATGAACTGCTCGGGCAAGCACGCCGGGATGCTCGCGGCCTGCGCCGCGAACGGCTGGGACCTCGCGACCTACCGCGACCCCGAGCACCCCTTCCAGCAGCTCGTCATCGCCACCGTGGAAGAGCTCACGGGCGACACCGTGGACGCGGTCGGCGTCGACGGCTGCGGCGCTCCCGTCCTGGCCGTCACCCTCGCCGGGCTCGCCCGCGCCTTCGCCCGCCTCGTCGAGGCCCCCGAGGGCACCGACGAGCGCCGCGTCGCCGACGCCATGCGCGCCAACCCGAAGCTCATCGACGGCACCCGCGGACCCGACCACCGCATGATGACCGCCCTGCCCGGCCTCATCGCCAAGGGCGGCGCCGAAGGCGTCCACGTCGTCGCCGCGCCCGGCGTCGGCGCGGTCGCCGTCAAGATCGACGACGGCGCAGGGAGGGCCTCCACGCCCGTGGCCCTGCGCGCGCTCACCAAGCTCGCCGGTTTCGAGATCCCGAAGGACGCCAAGCCCGAGGTCGACAACCTCGTCTGGCCCGAAGTGACGGGCGGGGACCAGCAAGTCGGACGCCTCCGCCCGCTCCTGTGAGTGGCCTGCAACTCAACCCGGGGAATACCCCGTTGAACCGCCAGGTCCCGGCACGGTAAGATCGTCGCGTCGCAAGTACTGACACTCGCGCGAGTGGCGGAATGGCAGACGCGCTGGCTTCAGGTGCCAGTGTCCGTAAGGACGTGGGGGTTCAAGTCCCCCCTCGCGCACAGAGCAGGCCCGGAGGTTTCGACCTCCGGGCCTTATCGCTTTCCCAGGGCCGGTCGCGAGCGGGAACACCCCGCGATCCTTCCGCGTTAGGCTCGGGAAGAGGAACCGGAACCGAGACGAGTGGGGCCACACCGACCATGACTGAAGCGAACAGCAAGCCGGAGCAGGGCGAGCGCGACGCCGCCGACCAGCCGTTCATCGTCGACGCCGAAGGCAACCCGATCACCGCCGAGGCCGAGGTCGAGGAGACCGAGCGCTACGAGACCGACCCGACCAAGCTCGTCCCCGAACCGGCCAAGGTCATGCGCGTCGGCTCCATGATCAAGCAGCTCCTCGAAGAGGTCCGCGCCGCCGACCTCGACGACAAGGGCCGCCAGCGCCTGCGCGACATCCACGCCCGCTCCATCGCCGAGCTCGAGTCGGGCCTGGCCCCGGAGCTCCGCGACGAGCTGGAGCGGCTGTCGCTGCCGTTCAGCGCCGACGAGATCCCGACCGAGGCGGAGCTGCGGATCGCGCAGGCGCAGCTGGTGGGCTGGTTGGAGGGGCTGTTCCACGGCATCCAGGCGGCGCTGGTGGCGCAGCAGATGGCGGCGCGGCTGCAGCTGGACCAGATGCGTTCGGGCGAGTTGAAGGCGCTCACGGCGGGCGAGGACCTTCCGCCGCAGCTCCGGGCCGTGATGGCCGAGCGGGCCGCGCGCGGTGACGATCGCGACCACCACCCTGGTCAGTACCTGTAGGGCTGTCACATGCCTTAGACTCGTGCCTGCCTTCCCGGCGGGGGCCAGAGTGGTTCGAGGGTTTCGCCCGGTGCGGTTCGCGAGCCATAATTGGCTCCTAACCGACCTTCCCGCAGCCGGGGTGAGACCACTGGAGAGCTGAACACGGTGCTGTACAAGACGTTGCAATGGACGGCCGCGCCGACCATCAAGCTCATCTACAGGCCTTGGATCGACGGGAAGGAGAACATCCCGGAGGACGGTCCGGTCATCCTGGCGTCCAACCACCTCTCCGTCGCCGACCACTACTTCCTGGGTCTGACCACCAAGCGGCACATCGCGACGATGGCGAAGATCGAGTACTTCACGGGTGCGGGCATCAAGGGCAAGCTGATCTCCTCGACGGTGAAGGCCCTCGGCCAGGTGGCCGTCGACCGCTCGGGCGGGCGCAAGAGCGCCGCGTCCCTGGAGCCGTCGCTGGAGGTGCTCGAGGAGGGCCGCGTGTTCGCGATCTTCCCGGAGGGGACGCGTTCGCCCGACGGGCGCCTGTACCGGGGGAAGCCGGGTGTGGCGCGGCTGGCGCTCACTTCCGGCGCGCCGGTGATCCCGGTGGGCTTGATCGGCACGGAGAAGGTGCTGCCGATCGGCGAGTCGCGGCCGCGTGTGGCGCCGGTGGGCGTGCGCGTGGGCAAGCCGCTGGACTTCACGCGGTACAAGGGCATGGAGAACGACCGGGTGGTGATCCGGGCGGTCACCGACGAGGTGATGGACGCGATCCGGCGCCTGACGGGCCAGGAGTACGTGGACAAGTACGCCAAGCGCAACGGCTCGGAGAAGTCCGAGGACTAGCGGCTGGCGGTCGTAGTGGCGGCGCCGGTGGGCGTCGCCGTTCCCGTCGGCGTCGCGGTGCCGGTGGGCGGGCCGCTCGGTGTGGCGGTCCCTGACGGGGTGGCGGTGCCGCCCAAGGGCGGGGTCGCGGTTCCCGTTGGGGGCAAAGGCGATTCGAGCCCGGTGGCGGGGCTGGTCGGGAGGCCTTCGACGCCGCTGATGGTGACGCCCCAGATCTCGACGGGCACGGGCGGGGTGCCGTCGTATTCCACCGTCTCGGTGAGGGCCGCGATCTGGTCGAGCACTTCGTAGCCGTCGACGATGCCGCCGATGACGCTGACGCCGACGGTGGGGATCGCCTCGCCGCGGATGAGCGCGAAGGAGCTGCCCGCACGGCCCTTGTCGTCGGTGATCAGGGCGAGGACGTCGGCGACGTCGTTCCCGGCCATGCCGGTCTCGGCCTGGAAGCGCCAGCCCGGGCCGTAGGAATCCCCGGTCTCGGGGTCGAGGTCGGGGCTGCCGCAGCGCAGGATCGCGGTCGGGTCGACCGCCTGCGTGGTGAGCCGGTCGCATTCGTGCGAGGCGTAGAACGCGGTCTCGGAGAGGTGCGTGAACGCCTCGACCCCGCACGGCGCGAGGTCGCCCCACAGGAGCACGACGATCTCGCCGTAGTTGGTCTGGACGGTGGCGAGGGAGCGTTCGACGGGCTCGCCGGGCTCCATCGGGTCGGCGCCCTGCCCGGCGTCGTCGGCTTCGGTGACGGTGCACTGCTCGGCGATGACCTCGCCCGTCGCTCCGGTGCCCGAGTCGTCGTCGCGGAAGGCGAGCCACGTGACCGCGGCGACCGATCCGGCGGTGAGGGCGACGGCGCCGAGTCCGGCGAGTCCGCGTTTCCAGCTGCCGGTGCCCTCGCGCTGCCACGGCGCTTCGCCCCGGAACGGGTTCGACGCTACTGGCTCGTGCTCGGTCTCGCTTCGGTCGCGGCGGGGCTCCATGTCTGTGCATCGTACGGGGCCTCGTCTCGGGCGAGATAGGCGTATCCGACGCAGATCAAACCGTAGGAGAGCGCCACCGCGAGGAGCGTCCCGGGCGCGTAGCCGTCCTCGGGGACGACGAACGCGGCGGCGAAGAGCCCGGCGAGGTAGCCGACGTTGTACACGGTGTCGTTGACGCTGAAGACGCGGCCGCGGTAGGCGTCCTCGACGCCGCGCTGGATGCTCGTGTCCACCGTGATCTTGAGGCCCTGGGACGCGATGTTCACCAGGAGCACCGCGACGGCGAACATGACCGGTTTCATGGTGCCCGAGAGCGCGGCGACGACGACCGCGCACAGCGCCATGAGCACGACGATCCAGTTCTTGGGGCCCCACACACGGGTCGCGCGCGGGGTGGCGACGGCGGCGGCGAGCACCCCGATGTTGCCGAGCACGGCGAGGACCAGCAGCCACGAGATCGTGGTCCGCCCGGTCGGGTCGGACTCGACGTCCCAGAAGAACCCCATGAACAGCGCGATCGCGATGATGAACACGACCCCGTACAGGAACCGGTGCAGCCCCTGCACGGCCATGGCCAGGGCCGGGCCCTTGCGCTGCCCGAGGTGCTTGAACCCCTCCCACATGCCCGAGCTGGTCTGGGCGATGCCGCGCCACAGGCCCGTGGGCGCGTCGTCGACGAGCGGGCCGAGGTCGGCGCGGCGGAACGAGCTGCCGACGATGACGGCGGAGGCGAGGTACCCGCACCCGGCGGCGAGCGCGAGCATCGAATAGGAGACGCCCGAGTCGAGGAGTCTCGCGACGCCCGTGGTCGCGAGGCCGAGGCCGTAGGCGAGGGCGCCGAGGGTCGAGGCGAGCGAGTTCGCGGTGACCAAGTCCCTGGCGGGCACGACCTGCGGGTGGGCGGCGCCGAGCCCGGCGAGGACGAAGCGGTTGGCGCCGAGGACGACCATCGCGCACAGCACCCACGACCAGTTGAAGCCGCCGGGCAGGGTCAGGCAGATGACGATCATGAGTGCGGCGCGCGCGAGGTTGGCGCCGCCGATCAGGTTGCGGCGGCTGAACCGGTCGAGGACCGTGCCGACGTACGGCCCGAGCAGGGAGTACGGGCCGAGGAGGATCGCGACGGCCGCGGCGTACCGGAACGGGTCGTTCGCTTCGCCGAGGGCCGGGTTGAAGAACACCGAGAGCGCGAGGGAGGCCTGGAACATGCCGTCGGCGGCCTGCGACGTGAGGCGCACCGCGAGCAGGTGCCTGAATCGGCGGTTGCTCGCGAGGTTCCGAACGTGCCCGTCGGTGCGCATTGTCCGAGGATAACTCCGGTGAAAGCCAAGGGGGACCCCGATTTACATCAAGGTCCCCTATGGCGGTGCTGTTGGATATCGTGGCCGCGGATTACTCGCCCGCGATGAAGTCCTCGACCGAGATGCGAGCCTCTTCGTCGGAGAACTGCTTGGCCGGCGACTTCATGAAGTAGCTGGAGGCCGATTCGACCGGGCCGCCCACGCCCCGGTCGAGGGCGATCTTCGCCGCGCGGACCGCGTCGATGATGACGCCCGCGGAGTTCGGCGAGTCCCACACCTCGAGCTTGAGCTCGGCGTTGAGCGGCACGTCGCCGAAGGTGGTGCCCTCGAGGCGGATGTACGCCCACTTGCGGTCGGTCAGCCACGGGACGTGGTCCGACGGGCCGATGTGGACGTCCGCACCGAGCATCTCGTGCGGGATCTGCGAGGTCACGGCCTGCGTCTTGGAGATCTTCTTGCTCTTGAGGCGCGAGCGCTCGAGCATGTTCATGAAGTCCATGTTGCCGCCGAAGTTCAGCTGGTACGTGCGGTCGAGGCGCACGCCGCGGTCCTCGAACAGCTTCGCCAGCACGCGGTGCACGATGGTGGCGCCGACCTGCGACTTGATGTCGTCGCCGACGATCGGGATGCCCGCGTCGGTGAACTTCTTGGCCCACTCCGGGTCGGAGGCGATGAACACGGGGAGGGCGTTCACGAACGCGGCGCCCGCGTCGATCGCGGCCTGCGCGTAGAACTTCGCGGCCTTCTCGGAGCCCACGGGCAGGTAGCACACGACCACGTCGGTCTTGGCCGCCTTGAGCGCGGCGACCACGTCGACGGGCTCCTCGGTGGACTCGGTGACCATCTCGGTGTAGTACTCGCCCAGGCCGTCGTGGGTCGGGCCGCGCAGGACCGGCACGCCGGTCGGAGGCACGTCGGCGAACTTGATGGTGTTGTTCTCCGAGGCGAAGATCGCGCTGGCCAGGTCCTGGCCGACCTTCTTGGCGTCGACGTCGAACGCGGCGACGAACTCGATGTCGTTCACGTGGTAGTCGCCGAACTGGACGTGCATGAGGCCGGGCACCCGGTCCTCGGGCTTGGCGTCGCGGTAGTACTCGACGCCTTGGACCAGCGAGTTGGCGCAGTTGCCTACACCGACAATGGCTACGCGGAGCTTACCCATCGCGCATGCCTCCTTTGCCTTGTTTATTTGGGTCTCCGGCGCTCGCAGCCGGATCGGGTGTTCCCTGATCCGGGACGGCCTGGTGCCGTCCCGGTTCGGCGAAGGGCTCGCCGAAGTCGTTGCGCTGCTCGGGGCGGCGGCTCTCCTCGGAGGCGATGAGCTCGTTGAGCCAGCGCACCTCCCGCTCGGCGGTCTCCAGCCCGTGCCGCTGCAGTTCGAGCCCGTAGGCGTCGAGCCGCTCGGCGGTGCGGGTGAGGGCCTCGCGGATGCGTTCGCGGCGCTCCTCGACGCGGCGGCGGCGGGCCTCGAGGATCCGCAGGCGCGTGGCCGGGTCGGTGCGCGAGAAGAACGCGAAGTGCACCCCGAACAGGGCCTCGTCGGCCGATTCGGGGCCGGCGTCGGCCATGAGCTGAGCGAAGTGCTCTTTGCCTTCGGGTGTGAGCCGGTAGACCTTGCGGGCCCGGCGCCCGGTGAGCAGCGGGGTCTCTGCCGCACCCTCACGTGGGGTCTCCTCGGCGATGAGTCCACGCTGACGCATGCGCTTGAGAGTGGGGTAGAGGGAGCCGTAGCTGAACGCGGCCCTGATGGCCCCGAGCAGGGCCAGCAGGCGTTTGCGCAGCTCGTAGCCGTGCATGGGGGTTTCGTGCAGGAGACCCAGGATGGCGAGCTCAAGCATCGTGCCCCTCCTCTCACACGGCGATCTAACGCTTTGATGTATCGGCTCGATACATCAGGGTTAACCATAGCGGCAGGCGCAAATCACGTCAAGGCGCGCGTCCGCGCCCTGTTCAGAGGGGCTGCCATCCGATAGGCTGGCCCACCAAGCGATCTAGCAGAGTTCTCTCAATTTCGATGTGCGAAACTGCGAGACGACCGGCCACCCCCCATGCCGGGAGTAGACCTTTGCGACCGCCGGTCCGCCGGGCGCGCCCCCTCGGGGCGCCAGGTGACCGGGCCGACCGGCAAAACCCGGAAGATGCCCGGGTTACACAGCATGTGGATGGTTGAGCATGAGCGACTACGGTTATCGTCCCGCCCCGCCCCCCGAGGACGGCAGGCCCCAGGGCCAAGGCGGACGACCGGACGGCCGCGCCTACGGCAGCGCCGGGTCCGGGGACCGCCAGAACGACTACGGCTGGGGCGGACAGCAGCAGCACGGCGGCGGCCACCAGGGCGGCCCTCAGGGCCAGGCCCCGCGGCCGCGCCAGCAGCCGTACGGCACCCCCGCCTCCGGCAGCGCTTCCGTCGGGCGCGGATCGGTGCCGCCCGGACGCGGCTCCGCTTCGGTCGGCGGCCGCCCCACCGGCTCCGCTTCCGTCGGCTCGGCCTCCGTCGGCAGCGCCTCGGTCGGCGGCCAGGGCCGCAGCGGCCGCGCGAGCGTCGGATCGGCGTCCGTTGGTTCAGCATCCGTCGGCTCGGCCTCGGTCGGCTCCGCTTCCGTAGGCGCCGCATCGGTCCGGCCCGGCGATCCCGGCGAGCGCACCGGCCGCGCCACCGTCGCGGGCTCCCGCCGCGCAGGGAAGGGCCCGGGCAACAAGAGCGACCTCGAAGGCGAAGGCGGCAAGAAGAAGCGCAAACGCCTCGGCCGCAAGATGCTCGCGGCGATGATCGCCCTCGGCGTCGTCGGCATCACCGCCGTCACGATCGTCGGCACCTACTACTTCCAGGACGCGCCGTCCCTGACCGGCCTCGCCCGCGACGGCGAGTCCTCCTCGTTCTACCTCGCCGACGGAGAAACCCAGGTCGGCGCATTCGGAGAGACGCTGCGCCTCCAGGCCACCGAGGAAGAGATCCCGGAGACAGTGACCGACGCCCTCGTGGCGCTGGAGGACCGCAAGTTCTGGGAGCACGGCGGCGTCGACTACGTCCGCACCGCCGGCGCGCTCGTCAACAACCTCACCGGCGGCGAGACGCAGGGCGCCTCGACGATCACCCAGCAGTACGCGGGCATCTACCTCGACGCGCGCGACGAGATCTCCTACGACCGCAAGGCCCGCGAAGCGGCCGTGGCGATCAAGATGGAGAACGACTACACCAAGAAGCAGATCATCACCGCCTACCTCAACGTGGCCTACTTCGGCCGCGGCGCCTACGGCATCGAGGCGGCGGCGAAGAACTACTTCAACGTCCCGCTGATCGACCTCACCTACGACCAGGCGGCGTTCATCGTCATGCAGGTGAAGTCCCCCAACGGCTACTACGACCCGTACTTCACGGACTACTACGACGAAGGCGCCGCGAAGGGCCGCTGGGAGTTCACCATGAACGCCCTCGTCGAGACCGACCAGCTGTCGCAGGCCGAACGCGACAAGTTCGCGTACCCGGAGCCGATCAAGGACTTCAAGGCGAGCGGCTCGTGGGGCGGCGACACGCCCCTGGGCTTCATCACGAACGAGCAGGACGGCTACATCTTCGAGGAGCTCGAAGACCGCTACGGCATCACCAGGGACATGCTCGGCGGCACGCTCGAAGGCGATGACAAGGGCGGCGGCTACAAGGTCGTGCTCACCATCGACTCAGAGATCCAGGACGCCCTCGTCTCCACCGGTTCGCGCGGCGACATCGAGCGCGCGACGAACGAGAACGGCGAATGGGTCGACGCCGACGGGAAGGTCGTCGCGACCGAGGCCGAGGCCGCTCCTGCCGAGGACGAGGACGGCTACTCGTACTTCAAGAACGACAACGGCGAAGCGGCGCTTAAAGAGTACGAGGAGTACATGATGACGGCCATGGTCGCCATCGACCCCGAGTCCGGTGCGGTCCTCGGCTACTACGGCGGCGACGACGGCTTCGGCGTCGACAAGGCCGGCGCCGAGTCCCCGCACCCGCCGTCCTCGACGATGAAGCTCATCACCGCGGCCACGGCCATGGAGAACGGCGACTCGATCGAGTCGTGGTTCAACGCCGGCTCGCCGCGCGCCTTCGACAGCCTCCAGCTCGAGAACGCGTGCATCGGCGGCGGCGACTACCCCGACTGCACGCTGCGCAACGGCATCCAGTCCGACACCAAGCTCGAACTGACGCTCACCGACTCGGTGCGCAAGTCCAAGAACACCCCGATGTACGCCATCGCCGAGGAGTACGGGGCCGACCAGATCCTGCAGTACGCCAACAAGATGGGGCTCACCCAGATGAGCCAGACGCGGTCGCTCGCCGACGACAACGGCGACATGCACGACGTCATCGTCAACTACGAGCTGACCGCCGACGGGCAGTACATCGTGCGCGGCAAGGCCGTCGACGCCGAGAACAACCCGGTCACCAACGCCTCGGGCAACTGGGACGACTGGGCGCTCGTCGAGGTCGACGAGAACTGCAATCCGGAGATCAACCTCGAAGGCGCCTTCATCGAGGACGCCGACGGCGAGCCGACCGGGTGCGCGATCGGCGCGAACGGCGAGACCGACCCGTTCTACTACCACCTCTCGTTCGGCCAGTACCCGACCAGCGTCCGCGACATGGCGGCCATGTACGCCACCATCGCGAACAACGGCTACTACCACGAGACCCACTACATCGCGAAGGTCCTCGACGGCGGCGGCAACGAGGTCGAAGAGAAGCGCGAGCTCAACGAGGGCCAGGCCATCAAGGAAGACGTGGCCCGCGACCTCCAGTGGGTCGGCTCCGAGATCGCCGGTGAATCCGAGACCGAGAAGCTCACCCGGGACTACTTCGGCAAGACCGGTACCTGGGAGGCCACCGGCGAGGACAAGGACGGCAACGAGTACCAGTCCGGCTGGAACGCCCACGCCTGGTACGTCGGCGCGATCAAGCAGCTGTCCATCGCCGCGTGGGTCGGCAACGTGACCTCGGAATCCGCTCCGATCGCGGCCCCGGGCGGCAGTTTCGACGGCGTCTACGGCTCCAACACCGCCTATCCGGTGTGGTACACCGCGATGAACCGCCTCCTCGATGCCAAGGAAGGTCAGGAGGACTGGGACCCTGTCGAGTGGGACGGCAAGGTGAAGTACGGCCAGGCCAACACCTGGGACCTCGACAACGCCGGGTTCAACCCGAGCGGCGCGTTCTGCAAGGAGAACGCCGACGACCCCCGCTGCGGCGCTTCGCAAGAGGAAGAGGACAAGAAGGCCTGCGAAGAGGGCGGCGGCACGTGGGTCGACGACAAGTGCGAGACCACTCCCGGAGGGGACGACGACACCTCGCAGAGCCCGGACCCGACCGAGGACACGACCAGCGATCCGGCGTGCTCGATCTGGGAGCCGAACTGCAACACCGACGAGTCGACCTCGCCAGCGGAGGAGTCGACCACGACCGCCGAACCCGAGGACGGCGGCAACGGCAACGGCAACGGCTGAGCCGCGTTGAACGCGGCTGACCACCGATAGCGCCGAGACGGCGGCATGGGCCACAATAGGGCCCATGCCGCCGTCTTCGTCTGACCCGATCGGCTCGCCGCCGCACCCCGAGCGAGCCCGGCCCTTCGGCGACCCCCCGGTCGCCCCCACCCTCACCGACCGCCTGGCGCGCTTCGCCTCCGGCTTCATCGGCGGCCCCTTCGGGGACCACGCCGTCGACCCTCCGCGGCGCCGCTACTGGACGCCGATCCGGGTCATCCTGTTCACCGGGCTCGTCGCGTTCGCGATCAGCTGGCTGCAGAAGTACCCTTGCGCCGCAGGCGGATGGACCGACTGGTCCCAGTACACGAACGCCTGCTACACCGACATCCGCGCGCTGTGGGGCGCCGAACGGCTCAACGAAGGCGCCGTCCCCTACCGCGACCACCCGGTCGAATACCCGGTACTGACCGGCTGGTTCATGGGGATTCTCGGGCAGATCGCCTACCGCGCGGGCAACGTGCTCGGCATCGACGGCGGCCCGATCTTCTACCACCTCAACGCGGTCGTGCTCTTCGTCTGCGGCGCGTTCGCCATCGCGATCCTCCACAGGATCCGCGAGGACAACCGCCGCACCGACCTCCCCGGCCCCAACCCCGACCCGGCGCTCGTCTACTCCCGGCCCTCCAGGCCCTGGGATGCGATGCTCCTGGCCGCCGCGCCGGTCGTGCTCGTGACCGCCACCGTCAACTGGGACCTGTTCGCCATCGCCCTGTCGATGCCGTTCTTCCTGTACTGGCAGCGCAGCCGCCCGATCATGGCCGGGCTGTTCCTCGGCCTCGCCGTCGCCGCGAAGTTCTACGCGCTCCTGTTCATCGGCCCGCTCCTCATCCTCGCCCTGCGCCAGCGCAAACTCCTGCCCGCCTTGCAGGCCACCGCGACCGCCGCGGTCGTGTGGGCCGTCATCAACGCGCCCGTCGCCTACTTCTGGCGGGACTCGTGGATGCGGTTCTTCGAGCTCAACTCCGAACGCCCCGTCGACTGGGGCACCGGCTGGTACGTGCTGCGCGGCGTCACCGGCTGGGAGCAACTCTGGGACTCCGAGTACGTCAACGACCTGTACCTGGTCCTGTTCGCCGCGTCCTGCCTCGGCATCGCCGCGCTCGGGCTGTTCGCAGGCCGCAGGCCCGGCGCGCCAGGGCTGCGCGGGATCGCGACCGCCGACGACCTCATGCCGCGCCTCGCGCAGCTGTGCTTCCTCGTCCTCGCCGCATTCCTGCTGTTCGGCAAGGTCTGGTCGCAGCAGTACGTGCTGTGGCTGATCCCGCTCGCGGTCCTCGCCCGCCCCAAGTGGGGCGCGTTCCTGCTGTGGCAGGCCGCCGAACTGTTCTACTTCTTCTCGTTCTACGGCAAGATGCTGCAGGTCTCGGTCGAAGAGGGCGACCGCGGCATCCCCGAGTGGCTGTTCCTCTCGGCCGCCGCGTCACGCTGGATCATGGTGGCCGTCATGTGCGCCTTCGTGATCCAGGAGGTCCTCATTCCGCGTCTGGACTCGGTGCGAGGCCTTCCCTTGCGGCCCAAGCGCGCAGCTGCGACTCAGCCTCTTCGCGGGGCATCGGGCCCCGCTCCAGCCGCAGCTCCTTGAGGAACGCCCACGCCCGGCCCACCTGCGGGCCGGGCGGGAGGCCCAGCAGCTGCATGATCGCGTTGCCGTCGAGGTCGGGGCGCACCGCGCGGAGGTCCTCCTCGGCGCGGATGCGCGCGATCCGGTCCTCGAACGCGTCGTAGTCGCGGCGAAGCCGCTCGGCCTTGCGCCGGTTGCGGGTCGTGCAGTCCGAACGCACCAAGAGGTGCAGCCGGTCGAGCTGCTGCTCAGCGTCCGTGACATACCGGCGCACCGCCGAATCGGTCCACCCGGCATCGCCGTAGCCGTAGAACCGCAGGTGCAGGGAGATGAGGAGCGAGACGGCCTGCACGTCGGACTTCGGGAACCTGAGCTCCCGCATCCGCCTGCGCGCCAAGCGCGCACCGGCCACATCGTGGTGGTGGAACGTGACGCCGCCGCCGGCAACGATGTCCTTCGTCTCGGGCTTGCCGATGTCGTGCAGCAAGGCCGCGAGCCGCAGCAGCAGATCCGGGCCGTCCTCTTCCAACGCGATCGCGTTGCGCAGCACCTGCAGTGAATGCTCGTACACGTCCTTGTGCTGGGCGTGCTCGTCGATCTCCATGCGCAGCGCGGGCAGCTCCGGCAGGAACTGCTCCGCCAGGCCCGTGTCGACCAGGATGCGCAGCCCCACCACCGGATCGGGCGCCATGAGGAGCTTCACGAACTCGTCCCTGATCCGCTCGGCGGTGATCCGCCCGAGCTCGGGAGCCATGCGCCGCATCGCATCCAGCGTGTCCGGGTCGATCGCGAACCCCAGCTGCGCGGCGAACCTAGCCGCCCGCAGCATCCGCAGCGGGTCGTCGGCGAACGACGACTCCGGGGACGCCGGGGTGCGGATCGTCTGCCGCGCGATGTCGGCCAGACCACCGAACGGATCGGTGAACTCGTGGCCGGGCAGCGACACCGCCATCGCGTTCACCGTGAAGTCGCGGCGCTCCAGGTCGTCGACGAGGTTGTCCCCGTACCGGACGATCGGGTTGCGGCTCACCCGGTCGTACGCGTCCGCGCGGAACGTCGTCACCTCGACCTGCTCGCCCCGGAACATCCCCCCGATGGTCCCGAAATCCGCGCCCGTGGTCCACACCGTCGAGCAGTGCGCCCGCAGGATCGCCTCCGTCGACTCCGGACGCGCGTCCGTCGTGAAATCGAGGTCGCTCACGCTCCGGCGCAGCACCGCGTCCCGGACCGGGCCGCCGACCAGGTGCAGCTCGAAGCCCCCGTCCGCGAACACCCGACCCAGTTCATCGGCTATGGGCGGGACCGTGATTTCCTTACCGCTACTGTTGTCAGACATCGCCGGGCAAGCTTAGCGGAGAGTGCGAGAATGGCCGACCCCCACGCGAGACCGGGCCCCGGGCACTCACCGTCCGGGCCCGTCCGAGGACCCTACGGAACCCCTCCGCCGAACGCGTACCCCCCGCCCGGCCCCCAGACCGGCAACGGCTACGCCCCCCTCGGCGTGCCGACGCCCCCGCCGGCCCCGCAGCCCCAGGGCAAGAACGTCGTCCGCTCCAGCCTCCTCATGGGCGCGGGCTCCCTCGTCTCCCGCGTCACCGGCTTCGGCCGCACCGTCGTCATCTCCGCCGCGATCGGCGCCGGACTCCTCGGCAACTCCTACACGACCGCGCAGTACTTCCCGCAGATGATCTACGAACTCGTCCTCGGCGGCGTGTTCGCGAGCATCATCATGCCGCTGTTCGTCAAGGCCCACAAGAACGACCCGGACGGCGGCGACGCCTTCGCCCAGCGCCTCCTCACCCTCGCCGCCCTCGTCCTCGGCGCGGCCGCGCTCGTCGTCACCCTCTGCGCGCCGATCATCGCCCGGTTCATGTCCAGCCCCGACCAGTACGACCTCGTCACCGAGTTCTCGTACTACATGCTCCCGGCGCTGCTCCTGTACGGCCTCTTCGCGGTCCTCTCCGGGGTCCTCAACTCCCGCGAGCACTTCGGCGCCCCCATGTGGGTGCCGATCATCAACAACCTCGTCGTCATCGCCATCGGCGCGCTGTTCTACGTGATCTACACCCGCGACGCCGTCCCGAACGCCGAAGGCGACATCTTCGCCAGCGCCGATCAGGTGACGAACGGCATGATCCTGCTCCTGGGCGCGGGCACCACCGCGGGCGTCGTCATCCAGGTCGTGTGCCTGGCGCCGGCCCTGCGCAAGGCCGGGTTCCGGTGGCGGCTGCGGTTCGACTTCAAGGCGCTGCCGCTGCGCGAGATCCGCCGCATGGCCGCCTGGACGCTCCTGTTCGTGGCCGCCAACCAGGTCGCGGTCATGGCGGTCATCAAGGTCGCCAACGCCGCCAGCGCCACCGACTCGGACGTGTTCATACCCGGTGTCACGGTGTACAACAACGCGTACCTGATGATGATGATGGCGCACGGGATCGTCGCGGTCTCGGTCATCACCGCGCTCATGCCGCGCATGACCCGCGCCGCCGACGACCGCCGCTGGCCCGAGCTGGCCGACCACCTCTCCAACGGCATCCGCCTCGCGTCGTTCCTGCTGGTGCCGATCGCGGCGGCGTTCATCGCGCTGCACGAACCGCTCGCGCTCGCGATCTTCCAGTGGGGCGCCTATTCGCCCGAAGAGGCCGTCGCCACCGGGCAGGTGCTGCTCATGGCCGGGGTCGTGCTGCTGCCGTTCTCGGTGAGCCAGCTGCAGATCTACGCGTTCTACGCGCAGACGGACACCAAGGCCGTGGCGATGTTCAGCCTGCCGGTGATCGCCATCCGCATCGGCGGGTACCTGCTGGCGTTCGCGTTCCTGCCCGCCGAGTGGGTCGTGGTGGGGCTGTTCGCGGCGAACGGCGTCTCGTACCTCGTGAGCCTGCTCCTGTCGATGACCTTGCTGCGCAAGCGGATCGGCCTGCTGGGGATGCGGAAGACGATGAACGGCCTGGTCCGCACGGGTGCGGCGGCCGCGATCGCGGGCGGTGTGGCGTACGGCGGGTGGCTGCTGTGGCCCGATCTGCCTGCCGAAGGCGGCCTGGCGAAACTGGGGCAATTCGGGGCATCCGTGGTGCTCGGGATCGTGCTTCTAGGCGTGTACTTCGCGGCCTGCCTGGTATTCCGCGTCACTGAGACGGCGTCGCTCCAGGCAACGGTGCGCGCAAAGCTGCGACGATGAGGCAAGTACGATCCATACGTGCACTCTGGCCGGATCGCGCAGAGCCGCTTGGACCGCACCATGACCGAACCGGCCCACGAAGGCCCCGGCCGGGACCCCCTCGCGGGGTCGCATTGAGAGGGGAGGACCCCGCATCATGACCACCGCCGAAGTGCCGTCCGTGGGCGACCTGCTCGCCGAACGGTACCGCCTCGAAGAGCACGTCGGAGGCGCGAACGGCTACCGCCAGCTGTGGCGGGGCGTCGACGTCCTGCTGCACCGCTCCGTCGCGGTCGTGCTCCGCTCCCCCGGCGGCGAGGACGCCGCCCCCACCATGACCGCCGCCGTCGCCGCGTCCCGCGCGCACGTCGACTCGATGGTCGACGTGTACGACGCGGTCGACGAGGGGCGCTTCGCCTATGTCGTGCGCGAATGGGTCAACGGCTCTTCGCTCCGCGGCGTGCTCGAGCAGCACCACCTCGACCCGGTGCACGCGCTCGAACTGGTCGCCTCCGTCGCCGACGCGGTCGCCGCCCTCCACGAAGGCGGCGTCACCCACGCCGACCTGCACCCGGGCACGATCCTCCTCTCCGAGGACGACCGTGTCATGGTCACCGAGCCGCGCAACGAGCCCGGGAACACGCCCGTCGAGGACGTGCGGGCGCTCGGCGCGACCCTCTACGCCTGCCTGACCGGGACGTGGCCGCGCGTCGTGCCCGCCGAGAACACCGGGCTCGCCGACGCCGCCACCGACGAATGGGGCCGCGTCCTCGACGCGGACAAGGTCGTCCCGGGCCTGCCCGCCGCGCTCTCCAAGCTCACCGCGGACCTGCTCGACCACTCGCAGACGCCGCCTTCGGCCGCCGAGCTCGCGGTGGACCTGCGCCGCCTCGCCGAGACCGGCGGGGCCGGGCCTGCTGTGGCCGCGGCGCCGACGCCCACGAGCGTCCTGGGCTCCATCAACCTGGGCCGCCGCAGCGGCGGCACGATCGCCGACGCGCCGCCCGCCGGGATGAAGCGCCTCGCCGTGGTCGCGGCCGTCATCGCCGCCGTCATCTTCGCCGGTGTGGTCACCAGCGCCGTCGTCTTCGGCGACGGCGACGACCCCGCCGGGGCCGAGGACCAGGTCACCGGTGCGGACACCGGCGCCGACGCGACCGGTTCCGAGGACGGGACCACCGACTCCGCCGCGCCCACCGAGGTCGCGCTCACCGCCGACTCGATCCGCGTGGTCGACCCGCCGGACGGGGACCGCGACCAGGGCGAAGGCGTCGAGAACGTCATCGACGACAACGCCTCCACCGGCTGGACCACGAACACGTACTACAACGACCCGGGCTTCGGGAACCTGAAGCCGGGCATGGGCATCCTCATCGACCTCGGCGAGGCCCGCGAGGTCGCGTCCGTGCGGGTCCAGATGACCAGCGCGGGCGCCACGGTGGGCCTGCTCGGCGGCGACGAGGACCCGGGCGACTCCAGCGACGGCGACCAGGCCATCGTGGACGGCTTCTCCGTCCTGGCCGAGCCGGTCGCGGACGCGGACACCAACATCGAGCTGAAGACCGACGGCGCGGCGACCCGCTTCATCGTCGTGTGGGTGACCGAGCTGCCGCCGGTCTCCGACGGCTACAAGCTCACCATCAGCGACATCAACGTCTTCGCCCGGTAGCGGGCCCGCCATGTCCGCCCCTCTCCCGTACGGCCAAGGCGCTGTCGGCGGTTTCGCCGCGGCGACCGACGCCGAGCTGCTGCGCCGCCACGTGGGCGGCGAGCGGGAGGCCTTCGGCGAGCTGTTCCGCCGCCACCGGGGCCGCCTGTGGGCCGTCGCGGTGCGCACGCTCGGCGACCCGGAGGACGCCGCCGAGGCGGTGCAGGACGCGATGATCAAGGCCTACCAGGGCGCGGCGGGCTTCCGGGGCGGCTCGGCGGTCACGACCTGGCTGCACCGGATCGTCGTGAACGCGTGCCTGGACCGCATCCGCGCCGCGGGGCGGCGCCCCACGGTGCCGCTCGCCGACGACGCCCTGTCGCTGCCGGCCTCGGACGCGGCCGCCGATCCGCAGCAGGCCGCGCTCCGGTTGAGCGTGCACCGGGCGCTCGCTGAGCTGCCGTTCGACCAGCGGGCGGTCCTCGTCTACGTCGACATGCTCGGCTACCCGGTCGAGGAGGTCGCCGCGATCCTCAAGGTGCGGCCCGGGACGGTGAAGTCGCGGGCGTCGCGGGCGCGCAAGCGCCTGGCCGCGCGCCTCCCCGAGTTCGACCCGTCCAGCGACCGAAGCATCATTGGCGTGGGCGACGACACGGCGCCCGGCGCCTCCGCGGCGGGGAACCCGCCGCGCCAGCAGGGCGTCGAACCAGGAGCGACCTACCAGACCGGTGGAGAGGAGGGGAACCGATGAGCCCGCAGCGTCCGAACGACGCCGAAGCCGAGGTCAGCCGCGCGCTGTGGCAGGCCTCGCACGGCTACGGCGACCTTCCCGAGCAGGTCGGCGACCGGCTCGACCGCGTCCTCGACTCCCTGCCGCCGGTCGGCACCCTGCACGGGAGCGAACGCGCCTCCGCGCAGGCCCCGGCCGAGACCTGGACCGAGCGGTGGGCGGAACGCCTGCGGCCCAAACGGGTCCGGTACGCGATCGCGAGCGCCGCAGCGGCCGTCCTCGTCACCGTCGGCGGCGTCGCCACCGCGATCCAGCTGACGACCACGAACGCCGGATCGGACAGCGGCGCGTCCTCGGAGGTCCTCGCCGACAGCGAGACCGACCGGGACGGCGAAGAAGCGGCCCCCGGCACGATGGAGGCCTCCCCGCCGAGCGAGACCCAGAACGAGTCGGGCGAGGACGAGGTCGGCGGCCTCGTCGGCATCGAGACGTTCGCCACCGGCACCGACTACAGCGCGGGCACCGACCTCATCGCGGTCCTGCGCGAGCTCGGCGCCGACAGCACCTCCGGCGAGGTCCCGCCCGAGCTGGCCGCCCTCGCCGAGGGCGGCGACTTCTGGCGCAACTGCGAGGAGGCCATCGCCGAGCGGTACGAGGGCCTGCTCGTCGCGGTCGACTTCGCGCACTACGACTCGCAGCCCGCGATCATGGCGCTCATGGTCGGCGAGACCGGCGACATCGCCGTGGCGCTCACCCCGGCCTGCGCGGACGGCGTCATCGAACCGCTCGTCGAACAGCCCTGATCGGGGCCCGTCCGCGGCGCTGTTCGCGCCCGGCGGACGCGTGAGGTTCCCCACGATCGGGATATTCGCCTGTCACAAGCCCGCCACAGCTCCCGGGGGCGGAATTTCGGGTCAATAAGATGGCGTTGAAGCAGTCAGTTCAGGGAGCCGTCCCTGGAACGCCGAACCATCACAGGAGCGAACCCGGTGAGCGAAATCCGCGACGTCATCATCATCGGCTCGGGCCCCGCCGGCTACACCGCCGCGCTGTACACCGCCCGCGCCGACCTGCGCCCGCTCGTGTTCGAGGGCTTCCAGTTCGGCGGTGCGCTCATGCAGACCACCGAGGTCGAGAACTACCCGGGCTTCCCCGAGGGCATCATGGGCCCCGAGCTCATGGACTCCTGGCGCAAGCAGGCCGAGCGCTTCGGCGCCGAGCTCGTCTCGGACGACGTCACCCGCGTCGACCTCTCCGGTGAGATCAAGAAGGTCTGGGTCGGCGACGACGAGTACCAGGCCAAGGCCGTGATCCTCGCGACCGGCTCCGCGTTCCGCCCGCTCAACGTGCCCGGCGAGAACGAGCTGATGGGACGCGGCGTCTCGGCGTGCGCCACGTGCGACGGCTTCTTCTTCCGCGACCAGCACATCGCGGTGGTCGGCGGCGGCGACACGGCGATGGAGGAGGCCACGTTCCTCACCAAGTTCGCCTCGAAGGTCACCATCGTGCACCGCCGCGACGAGTTCCGCGCCTCCAAGGTCATGGCCGAGCGCGCCCTCGCGAACCCGAAGATCGAGGTCGCCTGGAACTCCGCGGTCAAGGAGATCAAGGGCACCGACGGCAAGGTCTCCAGCGTCGAGCTGGTCGACACGGTCACCGGCGAGGAGCGCGAGCTGCCCGCCACCGGCCTGTTCATCGCGATCGGCCACGACCCTCGCTCGGAGCTGTTCAAGGGCCAGGTCGAGCTCGACGAGTCCGGCTACGTGAAGGTGGCCGCCCCCTCGACCCGCACGAACCTCGAAGGCGTGTTCGCCGCGGGCGACCTCGTCGACCACACCTACCAGCAGGCGGTCACCGCTGCCGGCACCGGCTGCGCGGCCGCGCTCGACGCCGAGCGCTACATCGCCTCGCTCAACGACTGATTCATCCCGCTCTATTCGACATACAGGAGGTTGCCCATGGGCGCCATCAAAGCAGTTAACGGCCAGGCCGAGTTCCAGGCCGAGGTGCTCGAGTCCGACAAGCCGGTGCTCGTCGACTTCTGGGCCGAATGGTGCGGGCCTTGCAAGAAGGTCGCCCCGGTCCTCGAAGAGCTGGCCGCCGAGACCGACGACTTCGTGATCCGCAAGCTGGACACGGACGCGAACCCGGAGATCACCCGCGAGTACCAGGTCATGAGCGTCCCCACGATGATCCTGTTCAAGGACGGCAAGCCCGCCCAGCAGCTCATCGGCGCCCAGCCCAAGGCCGCGATCCGCAAGTTCCTCGGCCAGTAGGCCGAACACGTACAAGGGCGCGATACCGTTCGGTGTCGCGCCCTTCGTCATGTCCCGTCTCAGTCGAAGACGTCGCCGCCGCGCTGCGTCCCGGGCCGGTCGATCCGCGAGCGCCCGCCGGTCGTCGTCTCGCCGAAGAACTGCTCCAGCTCGATGTCGTCGAGCTTGAACCACTCCACCGAGTCGTTGAACACCGACGACTCCTCCGCCTCGACGCTCCGGTCGAGCGCCGAACGCAGCTCCAGGCGCAGGCGCGGATAGCGCGGGTCGGTCCGCACGGTCTTGAACCCCACCGAGCGGTAGAAGTCGGCGGGGACCAGGCACGCGCGGGCCTCGCCCTTCGCGTCGCCGAACGTCTCGATCGCGTAGATCCCCCGCCGCGCCACGTCGGCCGCGACAGTCTGCACCAGCTGGCGGCCCAGGCCCGTGCCCGCGAACGTCGGGTTCACGTAAGCCGTCATCAACAGCGCCGCGTCCGGCGAGACCGGCCCCGAGGGGAACTCCATCGAGCGCGGCACGAACTTCGGCGACGCGTAGGTGACGTACCCGGCCACTTCCTCGCCCTCGTAGGCGATCCGGCCGCACCCTCCCCATTCGAGCAGCGTGTGCGAGAGCCACGCCTCCTTCTCCAGGGCGGGTTCGCCGACGTCGCGGGCCGCCTCCGCGCACAGGGGTGAGAGTTCCCAGAACACGCAGGCGCGGCAACGCCCCGGAAGGTCTTCCAGGGAGTCCAGTGTGAGGTTCACCATGCGCCGATGCACCCGTCCAGACTACGTCGGCCACGCGTCCACATGACGGAAAACACGCGCGGCCTTCGCTCCTTGTGATAGTAGAGTTGTCCGATCGCACGTCAGGTGCCGGTAACCTGGGCAGAACACTTCCGCCCGGCGGGTCAACCGCAGGTACGGGCCAGGCGTGTCAGTACGAGATCCCGCGCGAGCCGCGCCGATCCAGCACCGCTGGACGACACCGCCGCACCGACCCGCGACCACGGATCGCGGGCGACGAGGACCACCAGAGGAGGTCTCCGCGTGTCCGGTACAACACTCGACGATTACACCGGTCGCTACGCATCCCGGGTTCACGGGATGGCACAGTCGGAGATCCGCGCACTGTTCTCGGTCGCATCGCGCCCCGAGGTCGTCTCCCTCGCCGGAGGGAACCCCTACACCGCAGCGCTCCCCATGGACGAGCTCGGCGAGATGTTCACCCGCCTCCTCTCCCAGGTCGGCGCCGAAGCGCTCGGCTACTGCCCCGGCCAGGGCAGCGTCGCGCTCCGCGAAGCGCTGTGCGGGGTCCTGGAGCTCTCGGGCATCCGCGCCTCGGCGGACGACCTCGTCCTCACCACCGGCGCGCAGCAGGGCCTCGACCTGCTCGCCCGCACCTTCCTCGACCCGGGCGACATCGTGCTCGCCGAGGGTCCCACCTACGTCGGCGCGCTCGGCGCGTTCCAGGCCGCGCAGGCCGACGTCCGGCACCTGCCGATGGACGACGACGGGCTCATCCCCGCCGGGCTCGAAGAGGGCCTCGCCGCGCTCGAACGCGAAGGGCGCCAGGCGAAGTTCCTGTACACGATCCCGACGTACCAGAACCCGGCCGGCGTCACCCTCACCGAGGGGCGCCGCGAGGAGATCCTCGCGATCTGCGAGCGCCACAACCTCCTGATCATCGAGGACGACCCGTACTCGATGATCAACTTCGAGGGCGCCCCGCCCCAGCCGCTGCGCGCTCGCGCCGAACGCGGCGTCATCTACCTCGGCACGGTCTCCAAGATCTTCGCCGCGGGCCTGCGCCTCGGCTGGGTCCTCGCGCCGCCCGCGGTGCGCGACAAGCTGCTGCTGGCGATCGAGGCGTCGATCCTGTGCCCGTCCGGGCTCACCCAGGAGGCCACGCTCCGCTTCCTCACCGAGATGGAGTGGCGCCAGCAGGTGAAGGTCTTCAACACGCTCTACCGGGACCGCCGCGACGCGCTGCTCGGCGCGCTCGGCGACTACATGCCCGAGGGCATGACGTGGACCGTGCCGGGCGGCGGCCTGTTCATCTGGGCCACGCTCCCCGAAGGGCTCGACTCGAAGGCGATGCTGCCGCGCGCGCTCCAAGAGCGCGTGGCGTACGTCCCGGGCACCGGTTTCTACGCCGACGGCAACGGCCGCAGGGAGATGCGCTTGAACTTCTCGACCCAGACCTCCGAGACCATCCGTGAAGGCGTCCGCCGCCTCGCGGGCGTGGTCGCGGGCGACATCGACCTGCGCGACACCTTCGCCGGAGGCCGCGCATGAAGGAGCACGCCGCAGCCTCGGACCTCCGCGTCCTGATCCTCGCCGGAGGCATGTCCTACGAGCACGAGATCTCGATGAAGTCGGGCCGCCGCGCCGCCGACGCCCTGCAGCGCCAGGGCATCGCCTGCGAGGTGCGCGACCTGGACGGCGAGCTGCTGCGGGTCCTGCAGGAGTTCCCGCCGGACGTCGTGCTGCCGCTGGTGCACGGCGCGGCCGGCGAGGGCGGCTCGCTCCAGGCGGTGCTGGAGCTCTCGGACATTCCGTTCGTGGGCACCGGCTCCATCGGCGCGCGCCGCGCCTGGAACAAGATCACCGCGAAGGACCTCCTGCGTTCGGCCGGGATTCCGACCCCCGACTGGACCTCGATGCCGCGCCAGGCGTTCTCGGACTTCGGGGCCCGCAAGCTCCTCGACCGGATCGCCGCGAAGATGGGCCTGCCCCTGATGGTCAAGCCCAACTCGGGCGGCTCGGGCATGGGCGTGCACGCCGTGCACAAGGAGGACGACTTCCCGTCGGCGATGATGGGCTGCTTCTCCTACGGCGACGAGGCCCTCATCGAGACCTTCATCGACGGCCGCAGCATCGCGGTCGGCGTGATCGACCTCGGCGACGGCCCCGCGGCCCTGCCGCCGGTGGAGATCGTGCCGCTGCACGGCGACTACGACTACGCGGCCCGCTACAACCCGGGGGCGACCCGCTGGACCGTCCCCGCGGCGCTCGGCGAGGCCGTGACCGCCCGCGTGGCCGAGCTGGCCGTCGAGGTGCACCGCACGCTCGGGCTCGGCGACATGTCCCGCATCGACATGATCGTCGACGACGCGGGCGGCGTGCAGGTCCTGGGCGCGAACGTCGCGCCCGGCACCACCGAGACCTCGTTGCTGCCCATGGCGATCAAGGCCGCCGGGCTCGACTTCGGCGAGGTCCTGGCGACCATGGTCCGCCAGGCGATCGCCCGCTCTTAGGACGCTGAACGACGAGAGGGTGTCGATGTTTCACGTGAAACATCGACACCCTCTCGTCGTTCAAGCACTCAATCGTCCGTGAGCCACGCGGCGATGTACTCCAGGTTCATCTGCCACTCGTGCTCCTCGACCGGCGGCAGGATCTCGTCCCACATCGTCATGAACGGTCCTCGCAGTTGGAGGTAGCCGTGCGGGCGGGCCAGGAACCACTGCTGCAGGTGCGCGGTGCCGTCGCCCCAGCGGTTCACGTGGACCTGCGCGACCGACTCCAGGGACCGGATGGCCCGTTCGAGCCGCACGGTCAGCACGCCGAGCTCGGCCGCGTGCATCGTCGAGAGGTCCCCCAGATCGAGGTGCGCGCGCGGCTCCAGGATCACCACGACGGGCAGCCCGCTGGGCGCGGGCGGGCTCTTGAGGCGCCACCGCTCGTTGGACCAGAGGTAGGCGGAGTCGGGCGTGTGGCAGGCCGCGCACTGTTCTTGGCGGTCGCCGCGGCGCGGCGGCTCGGCGTCGACCGGTTCCTGCAGGGGCTTGATCTGCAGGTCGCCTTCGAAGGGAAAGGCGGGCCAGTCAACGAATGGGGGCAGGGTCGGGCGCACGCCGTTCGAATGCACGCTGTTCGAAGGCACGCTGTTCGAAGGCGGAGTCGGGTGTTGTCGGCTCTGGTTCGAAAGGTCGGGCTTGGAATTCGGGCCGGGGGTACTCGCAGATGCCACCATCGAAAAATACCGCATGAATGCGAGACTGGAAACAGCCGGAATCCACCTTTTGGCAGATTTCCACGGGGTTACACGGCGTGTCGCGGCGGGACACCCGATAGTGGACTGACAGGTACTCCGCGAACTGGGCAATCGCCGTCAGAATGCGAATTCGGGGTCGATAGTGACGTGCGCCCATATGGCGGGAAGAGACTGTCGTCAGGGCGGGTCGGTAGGGCAAGCTGGAAGGCGTGCAAGCAACAGTTACTGATAGCTCCACGCCGGAGGCGTCGCCCGTTTCGGGCGGCGATATCGCCGTGCTCGTGGACCCGCCGGTGACTGCCGCGCTCGTTGACGAACTCAGCCATCTCTGGGTGAGAGTGACGAACGCCGGCGGTTCCGTCGGGTTCGTCCCGCCGGTCAACATCGACGAGGTTCGCCCTCACACCGTTTCCATTCTCGCGCGAGTGATCGACCGGACTGACACGCTGGTCGCTCTAAAGGAAGGAGCCGCCATTGTCGCTTGGTGTGTTCTCACATCAAACGACAGCCCGCCGCGCCAGGGCTGGCGGACCATCCGCCACGTCCAGGTCGACCCCGCCAGGCAAGGCGGCGGTCTCGGCGGCAAGCTTTTGGCGGCTGTGGACGAAGTCGCACGGGAACAGCTCAAGCTCGACGCGCTGACCCTCAAGGTCCGCTCGGGCACCGGCGCCGACGCGTTCTATCGGCGGCACGGATTCAGTGAGGTCGGCCGTCTGCCGCGCGCGGTGCGCATGGCCGACGACGACTACAGGGACGACATCATCATGTGGCGGGAGCTCTCCTAAGGGGAGCGAACGAAGCCAAGCAGCCGGGGCGATGTTTCACGTGAAACATCGCCCCGGCTTTTCGCTATCCGGGGACGGCGCAGGCGGCGCGATGCCGCGGGAGGTGCCGCGGGAGGTGCCGAGCCGAAGGTGCGGTGCCCACGGTGGCGGGCTCTCGCGATGGCGGGCGCCCGCGCTACCGCGCGCGGCGGCGCGGCGGCGCGGCGACTGGCTATAGGGCATGCCCCTTCCCACCCGCATCCACCTCCGACCACCTGGGATAAATAAGACCACTCTCCCACATGGGTCCGACATTGCCCTTTAATGCGAGCACTCATCGCATACTCGGGGATGCGAAACGGCCCTCCGGATCTTTGATCCTTTGGGCCGCTTGGGCTTTCCTCGATCCAGTGTGATCGGCTATCTGGCGCCGGTCTGCTCGGGTCTGCTACTCGACGCCGATCTGTTCGACGATGCGGTCGAGGTCGGCGAGGGAGCCGAACTCGATCGTGATCTTGCCCTTCTTGCGGCCCCAGGCGATCGACACCTGCGTCTCGAAGTGATCCGACAGCCGCTCCTTCAGCTCTTCGAGCCCGGGCGCCTTGATGCGGTCCTTCGCGCTCCGCGCGGAAGAACTGCGCGGCTCGTCGAGTTCCGGCTTCTCCTCCAAGCGGTTCGCCGTCACGAGCTCCTCGGTGCTCCGCACCGAGAGGCCCTCGCTGATGATCCGCTCGGCGATGTGCTCCTGCGAGTCCGCGCTGTCGAGGCCGAGCAGCGCCCGCGCGTGCCCGGCCGTCAGGACGCCCGCGGCGACCTTCGTCTGGACCGTCGGCGGGAGGCTGAGGAGTCGGATCATGTTCGCGATCGTCGGGCGGCTGCGGCCGATCTTCTTGGCCAGCTCCTCCTGCGTCACGTTGAACTCTTCGAGCAGTTGCTGATACGCCGCGCCCTCTTCGAGCGGGTTCAGCTGCACGCGGTGGATGTTCTCCAGCAGCGCTTCGCGCAGCAGCTCCTCATCGGCCGTGCGGCGCACGATCGCCGGGACCGACTCCCAGCCGAGCGCCGTGGCGGCGCGCAGGCGCCGCTCGCCCATGACGAGTTCGAAGCGGGCGCCGTCCTCGCGCGGCTCCTCGGGAGTCCGCTCGCGGACCGCGATCGGCTGGAGCATCCCGACCTCGGTGAGCGAAGTCTGGAGCTCGGAGAGGTGCTCGTCGTCGAAGATCTGACGCGGCTGCTTCGGGTTCGTGCCGATGTCCGCGATCGGAATCATCTGGAAGCTCGCGCCGGGAACGGGCACGAGTTCCGGACCGTCCGATGTTTCACGTGAAACATCAGGCTGGGCCGGGGTCGATGTTTCACGTGAAACATCGCGCTTCGCGGGGGCCGCCTGCCGGGGCGCCGCAACCGGAGCTGGGGACGGTTCCGGGTCCTCGTCGGTGGTGGTGGTCTCGGCCAGACCGGTCGGGATGAGCGCCCCGAGTCCGCGCCCGAGCCCTCCGCGTTTCGCCGCAGCCATCGACTAGTTCCCGCCCTTCTGGTTCTTGCCGCGCCGGGAGAGCTTCGCGCCGCGGCGCGCGATCTCCTCGGCCGCTTCGAAATAGCTCGTCGCGCCCCGCGAGCCGGGGTCGTACGTCATGATGGACTGCCCGTATCCGGGAGCCTCGGAGACGCGCACGGAACGCGGCACGACCGCGTCGAGCACGATCTCGCTGAAGTGCCCGCGCACCTCCTGCTCGACCTGGTCGGCCAGCTTGGTCCGCTTGTCGTACATGGTGAGCAGGATCGTCGAGACCCGCAGGCGCGCGTTCAGGTGCGCCTTGATCAGCTCGATGTTCCGCAGGAGCTGCCCCAAACCCTCGAGCGCGTAGTACTCGCACTGGATCGGGATCAGCACCTCCTCGGCGGCCACGAGCGCGTTCACCGTGAGCAGGCCGAGGGACGGCGGGCAGTCGATGAAGATGTAGTCGAGCTCCCCGCTGAAGGAGGCGATCGCCTTCTCAAGGCGCCCTTCGCGGGCGACCACGTTGACGAGTTCGACCTCCGCGCCGGCCAGGTCGATGGTCGCCGGGACGCAGTAGAGCGAGGGGATGCCGTCGACCGGCACCGCGATCTCGTCGAGGGACTGGCCTTCGACCACGCCCTCGTACACGCTCGGCGTGCCCGCGCCGTGCTCGACACCGAGTCCGGTGGAGGCGTTCCCCTGCGGGTCGAGGTCGATGACCATCACGCGGTTCCCGTGCAGCGCCAAGGCGACTGCGAGGTTCACGGTGCTGGTGGTCTTGCCGACCCCGCCCTTCTGGTTGGCGATCGCGATGACGCGGCGCCGCGGCGGCCGGGGCATCGTGACGCTGCCGGAAGGGTTGAGCACCCGCACAGCCCGCTGCGCCTCGCGCGCGAGCGGCAGGTCGTCGTCCAAGGGGTCGGGCTGCTGCGGCACCGGCGTCTCGGTCTTGACCCGGCCGTTCTTGGCCGACTCCTCCGGTGCCAGATGCCGTCCCGTCCGGCCACGCGATGTGGATCTACCCATCCCGTCCCGCTCCCCCCCGTTGCCAGCCTGCGCTGGTTCACCCCGTTGCGACGGCGTGCCGCCGTCCGCATCGGACTCCATCGTCACCGATTCTGGCCCACCTTGCCCGAAGGCCGGAGCTGCGCCACCCGGCGCCGGTGAAGTTTCTCGGTAGCGGTACCGCCGAGTCGGGGGCGCCTCCTCGCTCACGGCCGCATCGAGGAGGTTTCTGATGCGCCGTTCGGCCGGGGTATCGCCGCCAAGGGAGTTCTGGTGTTCACGATCTTCAGAAGGAAGGGGGTCGCGCACGTTCACCGCCACAGACTACGGGCCGGATGTTTCACGTGAAACATGGCCCTGCTCGGAGAAGCTTACGAGCCATACACTATCCGAACGCTGCGCAGCCTGCCGAGCGCAAAGCGTAGAAACCACAACGACGGATGCCGCGATGATCGTCTCATCGCGGCATCCGTTGCGGTGCAATGGTATTCGGTGTTGTCGGTGGCGGAGGTCGTTGCAGGGCTTGTTTAGCGGATTCGCTCGATCTTCACTACCGTTGCGGGGATGCTGAAGTCGTCCTCCTCGGAGAGTTTGGACTCACCGCACGTGAGGATCTCGGCCTTGCCGCCGCCGGAGCGCTTGATGAGCCCGCCGCTCTCGGTGACTTCCAGGGACGCCCCCTGGCCCTTGATCGCCATCATCGAGCCGCCGACCCGGGCCAGCGGCAGGCACCAGCCAACGAGCTTCGCCAGGGGCGCGACTGCCCGCGACACGACCACGTCCGCCCGGCCCCTCGGGTCGACCTCGTTGGCGCGTGCGCGCAGCACTTCCACGTTCTCGATGCCGAGCGCCTCGATGACCTCCGTCAGGAAGTCCACGCGGCGCTGCATCGGCTCCACGAGGGTCACCCACAGGTCCGGCCGCGCGATGGCGAGCGGGATGCCCGGCAGTCCTCCCCCGGAGCCGACGTCGATCACGTCGGACTTCTCGGGGATGAGCTCCTCGACCACGGCACTGGAGAGGACGTGCCGTCCCCACAGCCGCGGCACCTCGCGCGGCCCGATCAGGCCGCGCTCGATCCCGATGGTCGACAGCAGGCCCACGTACGCCTCGGCCAGTGCCATCCGGTCCTCTTGTGCTCCGAACACAGAGGCCAATGTTTCACGTGAAACATTGGCCTCGGCGGGTTCGGAGCCCGTCGGCTCCTCAGTCATGTTTTCCTGCTACTCCGGCTTCACGACGACCCGGCGGCGCGGCTCGGCGCCCTCCGACTCGCTCTGGACGCCGTCGGTGGCGTTGATGACGTCGTGGACGCACTTGCGCTCGAAGGCGCTCATCGGGTCCAGCTTGACAACCTCGCCGGACTCGATGACCTTCTTGGCAGTGCTCTCGGCCAGCTCCGCGAGCTTCTTGCGACGCCCGGCACGGTAGCCCCCGATGTCGAGCATCAGGCGCGAGTGGTCACCGGTCTTGCGGTACACCGCGAGACGGCAGAGCTCCTGCAGCGCCTCCAAGGTCTGGCCCTTCGGACCCACGAGGCCGTTGAGGTCTTCACCGACGATCTCGACCTGAGGACGGTCGCCGACCACCAGTTCGTCGATGTCCCCGTCGAGGTCGAGGATGTCGAGCAGGCCTTCCATGTAGTCGGCCGCCACTTCGCTCTGCTCAAACAGGTCGTCTTCGGAGGCCACCTCGTCCTCCCGCACCGTTGCTCCCATAATTGCCAACTCGTCCTATCGCTAGTTATAAGCCTAGTTTGCACCATTGTGGCTGATCCGACAGCGCCTGCGCAGCCGCGGACCGTCCCCCTAGCCTTTTTTCTTCTTGGAGGCCTGCTGCGCGCCGCTGACCTTCTTGGCCCGTGCGATGCGTTCCGCCCGTGAGAGGTTCTTGCCCGAGCCGGGGCCGCCCTTGGCCTCGGTCTTCGGCGCTTCCGAGCCGTTCGCGTCGCTGACGTCCGCGGGCTTCTTCGCGGCCCCGCCCTGAGCCTTCGAACCCTTGGGCTTCGCGCCCGGCTTCGGGGCGAGCTCCTTGCGGCGCTGCTCGGCCTCACGCTGCTCTTCGAGCATCTTGTCGTGGGCCTTCGAGCCGGGCTTCGGCGGCTTCGTCGCGGCGTTCTGCGTGGGCGGCGGGTACTTGTGCAGCACGTACTGCTGCTGCCCGAGCGAGAACAGGTTGTTCACGGTCCAGTAGATGACCACGCCGATCGGGAAGGCGCCGGCGGAGAAGATCATGATGACGGGGATGCCGTAGAGCATCACCTTCTGGATCATCCGCTGGTTCGGGTCCTCGTTCCAGCCGGTCTTGAGGATCATCTGACGCGTGGTCAGGAAGGTCGTGAGGATCATCGTCGCGCCGAGGATGCCCGCCACGAGCTTGACGTCGAGCGCCGAGGAGCCGACCTTCTCGAGCTCGGAGCCCGGGGTCAGGAACGTGCTCCAGAACGGGGCGCCGAAGAGCTTCGCGTGGACGTAGGAGTTCCAGTCCGACAGCGGGCCCGCGTCGATACCGCTCCAGCCGTAGGAGTCCGTGAACTTCTGCTGGGTCGGGTCGGGGCGGCGCAGCACGTGGAACAGCGCCAGGAAGACCGGCATCTGGATGAGGATGGGAAGGCAGCCCATGAGCGGGTTGGCCTTCTCCTTGCGGTACAGCTCCATCATCTCTTTCTGGAGCGTCTCGCGGTCACCCTTGTAGCGCTCCTGGAGCGCCTTGATCTCCGGGGCGAGCTTCTGCATCGCGCGCTGCGACTGGATCTGCTTCACGAAGAGCGGGAAGAGGATGATGCGCAGAGTGAGCACGACGCCGATGATGGCCAGAACCCAGGCCCAGTCGGTGTCGAGGAATCCGTTGTCGCTGCCGAAGACCTTCGTCCAGAGGTCATGCCATCGCAGCAGTACCCAGGACACGCCGTCGTAGGCCCACTCCATCACTTGCGGACTCCAGTCTGCTCAGTCTTCGAATGCAAATCACGGTCATCCCGTGGGGGTACGGGGTCATGGCCCCCAGGATGAAAGGGGTGGCACCGTCCCAGCCGTCGCAGGCTCAACCATATGCCACGTACGACTCCGTGCCGGGACAGCGCCTCAAGGGTATATGCGCTGCAACTGGGGTAGAAGCGGCAGCGGGCGGGTAGCGCCGGGCTTATCCACCGACGGTACGCGATCACCGGAGCGGCGACCACTCGCACCGCGAGGCTTTCACCACGGTGGGAAGGGGTCTCGGCCAGGACCGCGGAGGGGGTCGGCTCGGCCGCGGCGTGCGTCATGGCGTGCTCCGGCGGGAGGCCTTGCGGGCGGACTCCACGGCCTCGGTGAGGTCGCGCTGGAGCTGGGCGAAGTCGCGTTCGGCGGCGCGCGGGGTGGCGCGGACTACGACGTCGGTCCCGGGGGGCCAGTGCGGGAGTTCGGCGGCGACGGCGTGCCGGAGGCGGCGCTTCACCTTGTTGCGCGCCACCGCGTTGCCGACGGCCTTGGAGACGACGAAACCCGCCCGCGCCGTGCGGTTCGCATCGGCGGCGGGCGGTGTCGGCGGCTGGGCCGCTAGGTCTTCGTTCTGAGCGATCGCAGGTGCCCAGTGCACGACGACGCCGCCGCGGGCGGCGCGGCGGCCTCGCTTGAGCGCCGAACCGAAGTCCCGGCTGCTGCGAATGCGCGCGTCGGCTGGAAGCACTTGGATCACGTCCTCGTCGAGGCCCTTAGCTAGAGCCGCAAGGGACCGGGAGGCAAGCGCTCAGACGGTCAGCTGCTTGCGACCCTTGTTGCGGCGCGCGTTGACGATGGCGCGGCCGGCACGGGTCCGCATGCGCAGCCGGAAGCCGTGGGTGCGCTTGCGACGGCGGTTGTTCGGCTGGTAGGTGCGCTTGCTCACGACGGATGTCTCCCATTACAAATAAGTTGCTGCTGCGCCGGACCTCGGGCCCAGCCCCTGACTTGGGGCTACGGGGACGCGGAGAACAGCCTAGCAGGGCATTCATACAGCGCCCGCGCCGCGGACGGCGGGTGTGGCACGCCCCTCTCGTTCGAGAGGGCAACTCGCTCATGTTACTCGCCGCGTCCGGACCGTCGCCACCGCGGGGTGCCCCTTCGGGCGGGGTCGGCACTGTCCTTCCGCGAACGTCCGCACGCGGACGACCGGGGCCTGTGCAGGAGCGTCGCGGCCCTCGCGAGCTGCCTGTGGATAACTTTGCGCGACTCGCGGACGACTTCAGAATCACCCGAACGGCTTCGTCGGCGGGCTCACATAAAAACGCAGGTCATGACCGTGATTCAGGAAACATTGTCACAAGGCGCGCATGTGCACAGGCCAGCTGAAGGCCTGTGGATAACCTGTGGAAAACTTGCTGGAGCGCACTGGGGATAACCGGGTGCGGCGGTGCGGATCGCCTGTATCGGAGCCTACCTGGTGCGGCCCCCGAACTTCGCGAAACAGCCCGTTCATGGACAGAAGAAGCGAGGGATGGCGAAGGTGACCGACCAAGATCTGTCGGCAGTCTGGTCGGCGGTGTCCGCCGAGCTGGCTGACGCGTCGGCGCTCACCCGCCAGCAGTCGGCTTGGATGCGGCTGTCGCAGCCGGTCCTGTCGATGCCCGGCACGTTCATCGTCGCAGCCCCCGACAAGTTCGCGCGTTCGGCCTTCGAGTCGAAGCTGCGCGTGCCGATCAGCGAGGCCCTCTCCCGGCAGCTGGGCCAGCCGACGCAGATCGCGGTCACCTTGCAGGAGAAGCAGGCCGAGCCCGCGCCTGTGAGCGAGGAGCCCCAGCCGGTCGTCGAGGCGCCGGTGAACGGTTCCGCCGCCCCGGACGCCACGATCGTCTTCGAGCGGCCCCAGTTCGACCAGCCTCCGGTCATCGAGCAGCCTGTCGAGCGGCACGTCGAGGAGCCGGTGGAGCCGCCCGCGCCCCGCAAGCCGATGCAGGCGCAGAACCCGCCGAGCCTGTTCGACACCTCTTCCTTCCGTCCCGGTGACGCGGAGGCGCCGCGCGCGCCCGAGCCCGCGGAGGCTCCCGAGCCCGAACGGCCCGCCGCGATCCCGCACCAGCCGGTGCGCCCGGCGGAGGCTCCCGCCGAGGTGCAGTCCCGTTGGGACGACCACCCGCCCGAGCCGCCCGGGGACGAGCTCGAGCGCGTCCTCTCGGAGTCGGCCGCGCGCCAGGGCAACAAGGAGCACGGCGCGATGCCGCCGGTCGCGCCCCCGCCCTCGGACGACCCGGACCCGGCCCGCCGGGGCGGGATCACCAAGGCGCACAGCACCACCGCGCCGGTGAAGGCCGTCGACGGGGTGGGTCGGCTCAACCCGCGCTACAACTTCGACACGTTCGTCATCGGCTCCTCGAACCGCTTCGCGCACGCGGCGGCGTTCGCCGTGGCCGAGGCGCCCGCGAAGGCCTACAACCCGCTGTTCCTCTACGGCGGCTCCGGGCTGGGCAAGACGCACCTGCTCCACGCCGTGGGCCACTACGCGCACGACCTGGGCACGGCCCAGTCGGTGCGGTACGTGACCACCGAGGAGTTCACGAACGACTTCATCAACTCGCTCTCGGACCGGCGCCAGCAGGCCTTCCAGCGCCGCTACCGGGATGTCGACATCCTCCTCATCGACGACATCCAGTTCCTCATGGACCGCGAGCGCACGCAGGAGGAGTTCTTCCACACCTTCAACGCGCTGCACAACGCGAACAAGCAGCTGGTGATCTCCTCGGACCGCTCGCCGAAGCAGCTGCAGACCCTGGAGGACCGGCTGCGCACCCGCTTCGAGTGGGGCCTGCTCGCGGACATCCAGCCGCCGGACCTGGAGACCCGCATCGCGATCCTGCGCAAGAAGGCCGTGCAGGACGACCTGAACATCCCGACGGACGCGGTGGAGTTCATCGCGACCCAGATCCACCACTCGATCCGCGAGCTCGAGGGCGCGCTCATCCGCGTCACCGCGTACGCGAGCCTGAACCGCAAGCCGGTGGACCTCGGCCTGGCCGAGGAGGTCCTGCACGACATCATCCCCGAGAGCGGGAAGAACACCGAGGTCACGGTCGACCAGATCATGCAGGCCACGGCCGACTACTTCGGCGTGCAGGCGGCCGACCTCAAGGGGAACTCGCGCTCGCGGGTGCTCGTGAACGCCCGCCAGGTCGCGATGTACCTGTGCCGGGAGCTGACGGACATGTCGCTGCCGCGGATCGGCCAGGCGTTCGGGGGCCGCGACCACACCACGGTCATGCATGCGAACAAGAAGATCCGCAAGCAGATGGCCGAGCGCCGGGCGCTCTACACGCAGATCGCCGAATTGACGAACCGTTTGAAACACACCGGCGAATGAGCGGGCCTGTGGATAACTCTGTGGAAAAGCTGTGCATAACCGCGAATTTCTGTGGAAAGCCTGTGGACAGCGTGTGGATAACACGCGGGAGTGCGATTCCGACTCGCGATTTTCCTGTGGGTAACCCTGTGCATAACCTGTGGATAAGCTGTGGACAGACCTGTGGATGAGATGTGGAAAACTCGGCGATTGTCGGAGGCTGTGGATAAGCTCCTGATTCATCCACAGGTTATGCACAGTCCGTCCACAACCCCGCAACCGGGAAGACCTGCGAAAAGGCGGGTTTTCCACAGTTTCCACAGCACCGACGACTACGACGACAGTTATATCTATAGAGAGTTCATTAGTAATAGCGCTGTGAACAACCGAGCAACAGCCGCGAAGGAGCAAACCCATGAAGTTCCAAGTTGACCGAGACACCTTCGCCGACGCGGTCTCTTGGACCGCGAAGAGCCTCCCGGCCCGCCCGTCGGTCCCGGTCCTCGCGGGCGCCCGCCTCTCCGTGGACGAGGGCAAGCTGACGATCTCCGGTTTCGACTACGAGATCTCCACCCGCGTCACCGTCGACGTCACCGGCGAGTCCGCCGGTACCGCCCTGGTCTCCGGCAAGCTGCTCGCCGAGATCGTCAAGGCCCTCCCGCACAAGCCCGTGGACTTCGTCGTCGACGGCCCCCACGCGGAGCTCACGTGCGGCTCGGCGCGGTTCACCCTGCCGACCATGCCGCTCGAGGACTACCCGAGCCTCCCGCAGATGCCCGAGGCCATCGGCACCATCGACGCGGACGAGTTCGCGAAGGCCGTCGCGCAGACCGCCGTCGCCGCGGGCAAGGACGAGACCCTGCCGACGATGACCGGCGTCCAGGTCGAGATGACCGGCGGCGGCATCGGCATGCTCGCCACCGACCGCTACCGCATGGCCATCCGCGACTCCTCGTGGGAGCCCGGGGCCTCTGACGTGGCCGTCACCGTCCTCGTACCCGCCAAGGCACTGGCGGACACCGCCCGCACCTTCGGGACCTTCTCCGGCCCCGTGACGATCGCCGTCCCCACCGGCGGCGAAGGCGCCCCCGGCATGATCGGCTTCATCGCGGGCGGCCGCCAGACCACCTCGCGCGTCCTCGACGGCCAGCTGCCGCCGCTGCGCAGCCTCCTGGCGACCTCGTACGCGACCACCCTGCGGGTCAAGACCTCCGAGCTCATCGAGGTCGCGCGCCGCGTCGCGCTCGTCGGCGACCGCAACTCGCCGATCCGCCTCTCGTTCGACGAGGACGGCCTCGTGGTCGAGGCGGGCGGCGCCGAGGACGCGAAGGCCTCCGAGGCCATGGACTGCACGCTGGAAGGCGAGCCGGGCAAGATCGCGTTCAACCCGACCTACCTGCTCGACGGTCTGTCCGCTGTGGACGCCCCGTACACGGCCTTCAAGATGAACGAGCTCGGCAAGCCGGTCGTGATGACCGGGCAGCCCGCGCCCGAAGATGAGGAATCTGACACAAACCACGACGTGTACCTGTACATGCTGCAACCATTGCGTTGGGACGCCTGACCGCACAACGACGTGAGTGACCCTGGCGCGTACTTCGCTCAACCGCGGAACACCTGAAAGGGGGCGCGACATGCAACTCGGCATGATCGGGCTCGGCAAGATGGGCGGCAACATGAAGTTGCGGCTCGAAAAGGCTGGACACCAGGTCGTCGGCTACGACCGCAACCCCGACGTCGCCGACGTCGGCTCGCTCGCCGAACTCGCCGCCGCCCTCGAGGGCCCGCGGGCCGTCTGGGTCATGGTCCCGGCCGGCGATCCCACCACGTCAACCGTCAAGGAGCTCGCCGAGCTGCTCTCCGAGGGCGACATCGTCATCGACGGCGGCAACTCGCGCTTCACCGACGACGCCGTGAACGCCGCGCTCCTGGCCGAGCGCGGCATCGGCTACGTCGACGCGGGCGTCTCCGGCGGCGTCTGGGGCATCACCGAGGGCTACGCGCTCATGGTCGGCGGCGCCGAGGCGGACGTCCAGCGGCTCATGCCGATCTTCGACGCGCTCAAGCCCGAAGGCGAGTTCGGCTTCGTGCACGCGGGCGGCGTCGGCGCCGGCCACTACGCCAAGATGGTGCACAACGGCATCGAGTACGCCATGATGCAGGCCTACGCCGAGGGCTACGAGCTGCTCGAGGCCTCCGAGTACGTCGACAACGTGCCGGAGATCTTCAAGTCCTGGCGCTCGGGCACTGTGATCCGCTCCTGGCTGCTCGACCTCATGGACCGCGCGCTCAGCGACGACCCGGACCTGGCCCGCGTCAAGGGCTACGTCGAGGACTCCGGCGAGGGCCGCTGGACCGTGGACGAGGGCATCCGCCTGCGCGTCCCGCTCCCGGCGATCACCGAGTCGCTGTTCGCGCGCTTCACCTCCCGCCAGGAGGACTCCCCGGCGATGAAGGCCGTCGCGGCCCTCCGGAACCAATTCGGCGGCCACGCCGTCAAGTCCGAGTAGCGATCCACATATCGAACTGCTGTGAGTGCCGGGACGCAGTCTCGGCACTCCGTGCATTCCGGGGAAGGCCGACGGGCATCATAGAGGCGTGCGTGTACGAGAGCTGCAACTGAAGGACTTCAGGTCCTACGCGCACGCCCAAGTCCTGTTCGACGAGGGCATCTCGATCCTGGTGGGCCCCAACGGACACGGCAAGACCAACCTGGTCGAGTCCCTGGTCTACCTGGCCAACCTCCGCTCCCACCGCGTCTCCTCCGACGCCCCCCTGGTCCGCCAGGGCTGCGAGCAGGCCGTCGTCCGCGCCGAGATCCTCCACGACTCCCGCCGCCTCCTCGCCGAGCTGGCGATCGTCCCCGGCAAGTCGAACAAGGCCCGCCTGAACAAGACCGCCCTCCCCCGCCCCCGCGAGATCATCGGCGCGCTCAAGGCCATCGCGTTCGCCCCCGAGGACCTGGCGCTGGTGCGCGGCGAGCCGTCCGCGCGCCGCCGCTACCTCGACGAGCTGCTGTGCGCGCGCTTCCCGCGCTACGCCGGTGTCCGCGCCGACTACGAGCGGGTCCTCAAGCAGCGCAACACCCTCCTGCGCACCGCGTACCTCGCGAAGAAGACCGGCGGCCGCGGCCCCGGCGGCGCCGAGATGGCCACCCTCGACGCGTGGGACGCGCACCTCGCCCACCACGGCGGCGAGCTCATGGCCGGGCGGCTCGCCCTCCTGGAGGACCTGACCGAGCCGATCTCCAAGGCCCACGCGAAGATCGCCGACGGCCGCGCCGAAGTGCACCTCGCCTACGAGTCCGAACTCGGCGCCGACCTCACCGCCGACCAGGACGTCCTCACCGCGCGCCTGGGCGCCGCCCTCGCGGCCGCCCGCGCCAAGGAGGTCGAGCGGGGCTCCACCCTCGTCGGCCCGCACCGCGACGACCTCGACCTCCAGCTCGGCTCGCTCCCGGTCAAGGGCTACGCCTCGCACGGCGAGACCTGGTCGGTCGCGCTCGCACTCCGCTTGGGCGCCTTCGAACTCCTGCGTTCCGACGGCACCGCCCCGATCCTCATCCTCGACGACGTATTCGCCGAGCTCGACGCCACGCGGCGCGAGCGGCTCGCCGAGTACGCCGAGGCCGCCCCGCAGACGCTCATCACGTGCGCCGTCGCCGGGGACGTCCCCGAGCGGCTCACCGGCGCGCGATACGACGTGTGGGAAGGCGAGGTCAAGCGTGTCCTTTAACGGCGGCTACGACTACCGCCCGCGCCCCCGCAGGCGCGGCAAGTCCGACGACCCGCGCTTCCGCAAGGAGTGGTCCGGTCCCGGGCCCGACAAGCGCGACCCCGAGACGCTCGGGAGCCTCCTCACCCAGATCGTGCGCAAGAACGGCTGGACGCGCAAAGTGGCCGACGCCTCGGTGTTCGGCCGCTGGGAGGCCATCGTCGGCCCCGACATCGCGAGCCACTGCCGCCCCGACAAACTCGAGAACGGCGAGCTGCTCGTCATCGCCGAGTCCACCGCCTGGGCCACCCAGCTGCGGTTGTTCTCCCGCCAGATCCACGGCAAGCTGGCGGCGGCGCTGGGCCCGAGCGTCGTCAAGCGCCTGAAGATCGTGGGTCCGACGCAGCCGACTCGTTCCTTCGGCCCGCGCCGCGTACGGTTTAATGGCTCCCGTGACACGTTCTGAAGCCGCGCACCCCTGAGTCCGTAGGGGGGTTCATGTCCCCGCCCCTCGATGCGACTGTGACGACAACGAGGCGCACGGAAGCGGTTACAGATGCCCGGGCCAAGTAGACTTGACGGATGCGGTCCGGCCGGCGCTCGCAGCGTCCGGCCGTCGCCATGGTCGGCCCGCCTACGGGCCCCTTTGGACCAGACATTCAGGCAGGTCCGAGGCCAGATGGCTGAAAAGTGTCACAGCCATGGACTAACTTTTCACTACTGACCGTGAACGACGACAGAAGGAGTTGCCGGTGGCGGCGAAGCAGCAGGACGAGTACAGCGCTGGCTCGCTACAAGTCCTCGAAGGCCTCGAGGCCGTCAGGAAGCGCCCGGGCATGTACATCGGCTCGACCGGCGAGCGCGGCCTGCACCACCTCATCTGGGAAGTCGTCGACAACTCGGTGGACGAGTCCCTGGCGGGCTACTGCACCGACATCGTCGTCACCCTCACCGAGGACGGCGGCGTCTCCGTTGAGGACAACGGCCGCGGTTTCCCGGTCGACCTCCACCCCAAGCTGAAGAAGCCCGGTGTCGAGGTGGCCCTCACGGTCCTCCACGCGGGCGGCAAGTTCGACTCCCAGACCTACGCGGTCTCCGGCGGTCTGCACGGCGTCGGCGTCTCGGTCGTGAACGCGCTGTCGAACCGGGTCTCGATCGAGATCCGCCGCGACGGCCACGTGTGGCGCCAGGACTACAAGCACGCCCAGCCTGGGCCGCTGGAGAAGGGCGAGGCGGCCGACACCACCGGCACGATCCTCACCTTCTGGCCCGACGGCGACATCTTCGAGACCCTCGAGTTCGACTACAACACCGTCTACCGCCGCCTCCAGGAGATGGCGTTCCTCAACGGCGGCCTGTCGATCACGCTGCGGGACGAGCGCCCCGACCACCACGACGCCGACGGCAACGTCCGCCAGGTGGTCTTCAAGTACGACGAGGGCATCGCCGACTTCGTGCGCCACCTCAACGCCGCGAAGTCGCCGATCCACCAGTCGGTGGTCGCCTTCGGCGCCGAGGAGCCCGAGCAGACCCTCGAGATCGCCATGCAGTGGAACGAGTCCTACGGCGAGTCGGTCTACACGTTCGCCAACGGCATCAACACGCACGACGGCGGCACCCACGAAGAGGGCTTCCGCGCCGCGCTGACGAACACGATCAACAAGTACGGCCTCGAGAAGAAGATCATCAAGTCCGAGAAGGACCGCCTCTCGGGCGAGGACATCCGCGAGGGCCTGGCCGCGATCATCTCGGTGAAGCTGCGCGAGCCGCAGTTCGAGGGCCAGACGAAGGCGAAGCTCGGCAACACCGAGGTCAAGAGCTTCGTACAGAAGGCCTGCAACGAGCACCTTCCCGACTGGCTCGACCGCCACCCCAAGGAAGCGCGGATCATCATCCAGAAGGCCTCCAGCGCGGCGAACGCCCGCAAGGCCGCCGCGCAGGCCCGCAAGCTCGCGCGCCGCAAGAGCCTGCTGGAGTCCTCCTCGATGCCGGGCAAGCTGGCCGACTGCCAGTCGACGAACCCGGAGGAGTGCGAGATCTTCGTCGTCGAGGGCGACTCGGCCGGCGGCTCCGCGAAGCAGGGCCGCAACCCGCGCACGCAGGCGATCATGCCCATCCGCGGCAAGATCCTGAACGTGGAGAAGGCCCGCCTCGACAAGATCCTCAAGAACAACGAGGTCCAGGGCATGATCACCGCCCTGGGCACCGGCATCCACGAGGAGTTCGAGGCCGAGAAGCTCCGCTACCACAAGGTCATCCTGATGTCGGACGCCGACGTCGACGGCCACCACATCAACACCCTGCTCCTGACGCTGCTGTTCCGCTTCATGCGCCCGCTGGTGGAGCTCGGCCACGTCTACATGAGCCAGCCGCCGCTGTACAAGATCAAGTGGAACAAGAAGGGCGACCAGGTCTCCTACGCGTACTCCGACGCCGAGCGCGACCGCCTCATCGAGGAGGGCATCGCCTCCGGCAAGGCGGACCCGCGCCGCTCCGAGGGCGTCCAGCGCTACAAGGGTCTCGGTGAGATGAACTACACCGAGCTGTGGGAGACGACCATGGACCCCGCGCAGCGCAACCTGCTCCAGGTTCAGCTCGATGATGCGGCAACCGCAGACGAGCTCTTCAGCGTCCTGATGGGTGAGGACGTGGAGAGCCGCCGCCGCTTCATCCAGGAGAACGCCAAGGATGTCCGGTTCCTGGATATCTAAGACGGCCCGCCGACCACGTTCCGACTGACAAGCAAGGAAGCACTGGTGCCTGAGAACAACCAAGACCAGCTTGAGATCCCGGAGGGCCACGGCCGCATCGAGCCGGTCGGCATCGAGGTGGAGATGTCGCGCTCCTACCTCGACTACGCGATGAGCGTGATCGTCGGGCGCGCGCTGCCCGACGTGCGTGACGGCCTCAAGCCCGTCCACCGCAAGATCCTGTACGCGATGTACGACGGCGGCTACCGCCCCGACCGCGGGTACGTCAAGTGCTCGCGCGTCATCGGCGACGTGATGGGCCAGTTCCACCCGCACGGCGACTCCGCGATCTACGACTCGCTCGTGCGCATGGCGCAGCCGTGGAGCCTGCGGTACCCGCTCATCGACGGCCAGGGGAACTTCGGCTCCCCGGGCAACGACCCGGCGGCCGCGCACCGGTACACCGAGTCGCGCCTCGAGCCGCTCGCGATGGAGATGCTGCGGGACATCGACGAGGAGTCGGTCGACTTCGAGCCGAACTACGACGGCAAGACCACCGAGCCCACGATCCTGCCTTCGCGGATTCCGAACCTGCTCATCAACGGCTCCGAGGGCATCGCGGTCGGCATGGCCACGAAGATCCCGCCGCACAACCTGCGCGAGGTCGCCGCGGCCGTCGACTGGTGCCTGGAGCACCCGGAGGCCACCGAGGAAGAGGCCCTGGAGGCGATCCTCGGGATCATCACCGGGCCCGACTTCCCCACGGGCGCAACGATCCTGGGCCGCGCCGCCATCGAGGACGCGTACCGCACGGGCCGCGGCTCGATCCGCATGCGCGCCGTCATCGAGGTCGAAGAGGACTCAAAGGGCCGCGCCTGCCTGGTCGTCACCGAGCTGCCCTACCAGGTCAACCCGGACAACCTCGCCGAGCGCATCGCCGACCTCGTCAAGGAGGGCAAGCTCGGCGGCATCGCCGACATCCGCGACGAGTCCTCCGGCCGCACCGGCATGCGGATCGTCGTCGTGCTCAAGCGCGACGCGGTCCCGAAGGTCGTGCTCAACAACCTGTACAAGCACACGCAGCTGCAGGACACGTTCGGCGCGAACATGCTCGCCCTGGTCGACGGCGTCCCGCGCACGCTGAACATCGCGCAGATGGTCCGCTACTACGTGGCGCACCAGATCGAAGTGATCGTGCGCCGCACCCAGTACCGGATGCGCAAGGCCGAGGAGCGCGCCCACATCCTGCGCGGCCTCGCCAAGGCCCTCGACCTGCTCGACGAGACGATCGCGCTCATCCGCCGCTCGCCTTCGGCCGAGGAGTCGAAGCAGGGCCTCATGACCCTCCTCGACGTCGACGAAGTGCAGGCCGTCGCGATCCTCGACATGCAGCTGCGCCGCCTCGCGGCGTTGGAGCGGCAGCGGATCATCGACGAGCTCGCCGAGATCGAGACGAAGATCGCCGACCTGGCCGACATCCTCGCCAAGCCCGAGCGCCAGCGCATGATCGTGCGCGAGGAGCTGGGCGCGGTCGTGGCCCGCTGGGGCGACGAGCGGCGCACGGTGATCATGCCGGACGCCGGCGAAGTGTCCATGGAGGACCTGATCGCCCGCGAGGACGTGGTCGTCACGATCACCCGCGGCGGGTACGTCAAGCGCACCAAGACCGACTCGTTCCGCTCGCAGAAGCGCGGCGGCAAGGGCGTCCAGGGCGCGCAGCTGAAGCAGGACGACATCGTCTCGCACTTCTTCGTGTGCACCACGCACGACTGGATCCTGTTCTTCACGAACAAGGGCCGCGTGTACCGCGCGAAGGCGTACGAGCTGCCGGAGGCGAGCCGCACGGCCCGCGGGCAGCACGTGGCGAACATCCTCGCGTTCGGCCCGGACGAGCACATCGCGCAGGTCATCCAGCTGGCCCACTACGAGGTCACGCCGTACCTGGTGCTGGCGACCCGCAACGGCCTGGTGAAGAAGTCGAAGCTCACGGACTTCGACTCGCCGCGCACGGGCGGCCTGATCGGCATCAACCTGCGCGACGGCGACGAGCTCGTGGGCGCGGCGCTGATCCAGCAGGAGGACGACCTGCTGCTGGTCTCGCGCAAGGCGCAGTCGATCCGCTTCCAGGCGACCGACGACGCGCTGCGGCCCATGGGCCGCGCGACCAGCGGCGTGATCGGGATGCGGTTCGTCGGGGACGACGAACTGCTCACCATGATCGTTCTGCGCGATAATATGGACATCCTCGTGGCCACCAGCCGCGGCTACGCGAAGCGCACTCCGGTCGACGCGTATCCGCAGCAGGGCCGCGGCGGCAAGGGCGTCCTGACCGCGAAGATCACGGAACGGCGCGGCGACTTGGTTGGGGCGCTGTCGGTGACGCCGGACGACGAGCTGTTCGCGATCACCTCGGAGGGAGGCGTCATCAGGACTCCGGTGCAGCCGGTCCGTCAGACTTCGGACCGCAACACTATGGGCGTCAAGCTGATCGACCTGCCCGAAGAAGTCTCGCTGCTCGCGATCACCCAGAGCGCCGAGGAACCGGAACCCGATGAGGGGCAGGACGAGTAGATGACCGACGCGAAGGCCACCGCTGCGGCGACCGAGCGCGAAGACGACGTCCCGGAGTTCGACTCCGCGGCGTCCGAGCCGGCGAAATCCGATGACGCCCTGTCCTCGGTCTCGTCGCCGCCCGCTCCCGCCCATGACCAGACGCTGACGCTGCGCCGCCCGCCGGGCATGACGCCGCCGCCGGTCACGCCGGAGTCGGTCCCGTCCCCGCCCACGGGCAACACCGCGGCCAACCAGGCCGCTGGCGTGGCCTCCTCGGCCCGCGTCGCCGACGCGGTCCGCGCCGCGCGCGCTGCGGTGAGCCAGGCGGCCGCCCGCGGTCCGCGCCGGGCCCGCCTGCGGCTCAAGCGGATCGACCCGTGGTCGGTGATGAAGTTCTCGTTCGCCGTCTCGATCGTGCTGTTCATCGTGATGGTCGTGGCGACGACGGTCCTGTACATCGCGCTCGACGCGATGGGCGTGTTCGACACCGTCAACGACATGCTGCAGATGCTCATGGGCTCGAACGCCGACGACGCGGCCGGAGGCACTGAGGCGTTCCGGATCACCGCGAAGGGCGTCATCGGGGCCGCGGCCCTGCTCGGCGTGGTGAACATGGTGCTGTTCACGGCGCTGGCGACGCTCGGCTCGTTCATCTACAACGTGTGCGCCGACCTCGTGGGCGGCGTCGAGGTGACGCTCGCCGAACGCGACTAGTAGCGACTGAAACGGATGCCCGCGGCCTTCCCGGCCGCGGGCATCCGCGTTCCCAGTGACGGCCGTCCCTTCAGGCAGGGGGCCTGTTGGGAGAATCGGCGGGGCATGAGGTAATCTTTCTCAGCGCTGCCGATAAGGCAGGCAACCTGCAAGGGCGTATAGCTCAGGTGGTTAGAGCGTCGAGCTGATAACTCGAAGGTCCCAAGTTCGAGTCTTGGTACGCCCACCAACAACCCGCCGTTTACCGGCGGGTTTTTTCATGCCCTGTGGCGAACGCCGCCCCTCGGAATAGCCGGGCCTCCCCCGAGCCTTGCACCTAGCGGACCCGATCCCTTGAGAAAGCAGCCTGACCATGCCCGACGCCCCCCGCTCGTTCCTGTTCCTCCTCGGCAGCGCCCGCACCGGCGGCAACACCGAGGCCCTCGCTCGCGCCGCGGCCGAGCACCTCGAGCCGGGTGCGGCGCAGCGCTGGATTCACCTGGGCGAGCTGGGCCTGCCGCCGTTCACCGACCGCCGCCACGCGGGGGACGGCACGACGCCGTCCGCTGAGGGCGCCGAGCAGATCGTGCAGGACGCGACCCTGGCCGCCACGGACATCGTGATCGCTTCGCCGCTGTACTGGTACTCGGTGAGCGCTTCAGTGAAGAACTACCTCGACTACTGGTCGGGCTGGCTGCGCGTGCCGGGCCTGGACTTCAAGGCCCGCATGGCGGGCCGCCGCCTGTGGGCCGTCACCGCGCACGGCGACGGCGCCCCGGGCGTGGCCGAGCCGCTGGCCGGGACGCTGCGCCTCAGCGGCGAGTACCTGAAGATGGAGTGGCAGGGCGTGCTCCTCGGCTACGGTTCCCGCCCTGGTGACGTGGACAGCGACGACCGGGCGCATCGGGCTGCGAAGACGTTCTTCAATCCCGAGGCCGAGACCCCCGGCGTGCTCTACTGACAGGCACGCCCGGCGGCCGGGCGGGTCGCGGTTCGCTATGCTGAGGCGCATCGTGCAATGCCGATCACGGCGTTGCTGTACGCGGCAATCTCTGATATAAGGGGCCTGGGTCCATGTGGAAGAAGATTCTGATCGTCGCCGGGGTGGCCACGGTCGCGTTCGTAGTGGCCAAGAAGGTCAAGTCGATCAACGACGACCGCACCCTGTGGCACGAGGCCACCACCTCCGCCGAGGACGTTCGCTAGCGAATCGCGTTAGCCAGCTCACTGCGATCCGGGTATCCTCGCTGTTGCGGTGAGCCCTGCGGCGATACTTGTACAGGTCCAGTCTCGTCCGCGCGACTGACCGAGGGGCCTTAGCTCAATTGGCAGAGCACCTGCTTTGCAAGCAGGGGGTTAGGAGTTCGATTCTCCTAGGCTCCACAACAAGGTCTGGCCTTGAACCCAGACCCATATGAAGATCGTGGACGTCAGCGGCACCAGCCTCCGGGTTGGTGCCGCTTTCGCGTTGCTGGTCGAGGTAGGTCAGGAGCGGGGCGATGGTCGCGCTGGTCTCGCTGGTGGTGATGACCGGGGTGCGGGTTTCGTCGGCGTCGAGTTGGAGCTTGGTGAAGCAGATCGTGTTGAGGGTACGGCGGTCGTCGTCGGTGAATGACTCGTAGAGGCTGCGAGGGTCGGCCAGGAGGTCGAGGAACGGCGTGACGATGTCTGCGGCCTGGTCGAGGCGCGGGGTGGCGTCGGCCGTGAGCTGCGCGTCGATGCGCTCCCGTTGGGTGTGGATGTCTTGGATTCTGGCGGTGAGTTTGTCGGTGGGCCAGTCGGGGTGGCCGAGGAGCTCGATGATCTGGTTTTCGAGCACGTCGAGCCGTGCGCGTTCCCGTTTGAGGTTGCGACGCAACGTTTTCGTGGTGCTGTGGTCGGAGGCGGCAGCGCTGGCGAGGCTGCTGCGGGTCTTGGAGGCCTCGGCAGGCGTGAAGGCGATGGTGGCGTAGTGGGCCGCGACGGTGCGCTCGACGTCGGCGACGGCGAACCGGGGCAGGTCGCAGGAGCCGTTCTCGTTGCGGGACAAGCAGAGGTAGTAGAAGTAGAGGCGGCCGGTCTTGGATTTGGCGCGCTCGATGATCAACCGGCGGCCGCACCTGCCGCACCAGACGAGACCTTTGAGGTAGTGGTCCCATTTGCGTTCGCGCACGCCCGCGCCGTGCTCGTCGTAGAGCACGGTCTGGACCTTGTCGAACAGTTCCGGCTCGATCAGCCTCTCGTGCCGGCCGGGGTACTCGGTGCCGTTGAAGGTGACGTAGCCGAGGTAGTAGCGGTCGCGGAGCATCTGGCCGATCTTCTTGATCGAGAGGGGCGATCCGGCCGGGTACCTGCGCGTCGGCCGGGACCGCAGTCCGGCGCTGGTTGCGAGCTTCATCAGGCCCGGGAACGAGTGCTGCCCGGTCGCGTACTGCTCGAAGAGCATTTTCACCAGTGGTGCCCGGTCGGGATCGAGGGCGATGGTGCGGATCTCGCGGCCGTCGACGGTCTCGCGGACGTTGAGGTACCCCAGCGGCGGTTTGCCGGGGGTGCCGCCTCGGGCGGCTTTGGCTTCCATCTTGTAGGCGATGTCTTGCCCCGAGACTCGGGACTGGTACTCGTTGAACCCGTCGACCATGTGCGCCATGAGGTCGCCGGTTGGCGAGTCGTCGGTGGGGTCCTTCACGGACAGGATCGCCACTCCCAGGCTCCGGAGTTCGCGTTTGGTGAGCCCGGCGTCGGTGGCATCGCGGAAGAGCCGCGAGCGCATGTACACGATGATGTAGTCGGCGTCGTGTTGGTTGCGGATGCGGCCCATCATCTTGCGGAACGCGGGGCGGCCGTCGATGGAGCGGGCCGACTTGCCCGGTTCGACGTACTCGTCCACGATCTCCAGGCCTATGCGTTCGGCGAGCGCTGTGCAGGCTTTGCGTTGGGCGGGGATCGAGTTCCCTTCGGGGTCGTAGTCGGTGTCGACTTGCCCGCGCGAGGAGACCCGCAGGTACACCACCGCCCTACCGCCGGTTCGCGTCTCGCTCGTCTTGTCCTGCTGGCCGTTCATGCCGCGTCCCTCTCGATCTGGTCATCGTCGTCCGGGGCCGCGTCCTGGCCCGGATGCCCGGCGTCCGCCGTTGGCGTGTCAGCGGCGTTCTGAGCGCGTTTGGCGGCGCGAAGCAGCAGTGCGGCCAAGCGGTCGGTATCGATGACTTCCCGCCGCGCCCCGGTGACGCGAATCCGCTTCGGGACCCGGCTCACCGCCTCCACCGCCAGGCAAAACACCAGGTAGCGGCCCTGGTGGCGACCGTAGCTCGACCTCGGTAGGGGTACGAGCCTTTGCGCGAACGGGTTTTCCGAGTCGGCAGGTCTCGGCAGATGCGATCGCAGACAGTCTGGCTCGACTGATGATCAGCTTCGACTGGGCTGAGGCCAGGAGCCCGGCACGGGCAGGCGGCAGTGACCGGTGTAGGAGTTCTCGGGCTCAAGCGTGGGGTCTCACGCCGTCCTCAGGACCAAGGTCCATCGAAGGTAACTCGTGGTTCTGTCACGAGTCAAGTACTGCAAGTGGGGAACGCGGGAGTAGACGAGCGGTGAGGGGGCAGGCACGGGCGGAAGACGGGAGGTGCGGGCCAGGTTGCGTTGGAATGAGGCCAGCGGTTGGCGGGGGCGAGCTTGCTCGCCGGATATGCCGTAAAAGAAGTTCTGGAGTAAAAGAAAATACAGAAGTAGGAGGGCCACCGGGCTGGCCGATTATTCACGGCGAGCTGGGGAAACGGGGGTCGCCGGGCTTCGGTCCATGACTCGGGACCCCTCGCGGGCCTGACGACGGGTGTTGCCGCGGGAGCCGTCGCGCGCAGTGTGACACCCTGCTCGGCGCGCTTGGCTGGCTCAGCGGAAGTCGGTGAGCAAGGCGAGGTGGCGCCTCGACCCTGACTCGGAGCGGACCTGTCGCCAGATCGGACCGAGCGGGTCTGCCGAGCGGTCGATCGTGGTCGTGGCGACCGGGAACCAGCTGCCGCGCTGCGCAAGCTCGCGATGGAAGTTGGCTTCGCGGAGGGGTTTGGTCAGCTCGATGACCATGTACCCGACGACGCGGTAGTCCTGGTAGAGGCCGCTTTCGACATGTTCGCGGCGAATGTTCAGCTTGCGCTCGGCGTCTTTCGCGAAGCTTTCGGCCTTCCTCACCAGCCGCGCCAGGGGCTCGGTGCCGGTGTCGTACTCGTAGCAGATTGCCGCCGTGCCATGTGGCGCTGCGAGGTCGAAGGCGCCGTCGGCGCGCATGTCGACCATGGGCGAAATGCTGTCGGCCTCGGCCTCGGTATACCAACGCGTCAGCTCCATCGCGCCGTCTTTCCGGCAGGAGTGCACCAAGCGCGAGTAGAAGTCGTTGCAGCCCTCCAGATGCGAACGGTGGGCCGAGGCGATGATCCGCTCGGCATAGGCCTCCGCCGATGCTTTCGACGGCACCCGGCCGGGTTTGGGCTTCCGCTCGCCGAGGATCGGGCCGACGGGGTCGCGTTCGTAGTCCTCGACGCGGTTTGCGTGGACTAGCTTGAGACCGTGCAGCCCCAGCAGGTAGCGGAAGGCCGCGCGAGTGTGGGGCCGGAACCGCTGGAGCACGCCCATCTCGGTCAGCGTCGCGATCCGGTCCCGAGCTGAGGAGTTCGAATCGAAGAACAGCCGCTCCAACTGCACGAGCGTGAACAATCGGAACCGCGCCAGGTCCGCGACGATCGCGAAGTCCCGCGCGGTCAACCGGTGCGCGACTTCCCGCACCGACGAAGCCGGTGCCGACGGCGCACGCCACGAGCCCATCAGACCTCACCACCAGGTACCAGCCAGACGGCACACTGACGACCGGAGCCCCTATCGGTACCCCGGTGATGCTCGCTTCCGCACATACGGAACACACGGACTTGCAGAACGACCCTCCCGTCGCAATCGGCACTTTGCTGGCGGCCGAGCCGGAGCGCCCCGCATTGAGATGCGAAAACGCCCCGAGCAGCGGCCGTGACCGCCGAGTGTGACTCGGAAAAGGACCACCCGCAAGAGCTCGTGACAGCTTGTGACAGGTCACGACTCGCTTTCTGGGGGCACCTCTACCTGGGATACGTGGCGATTACATCCTGAGCGAGCTGGTGCAGTGGGAGTACAAGCTCCGGGAAGTCGCCGGTTTCGGCGCGGAGAAGAAGCCTGGCGATGACGGCGAGCTGTGCGAGCCGACCGTCAGGCGACTGAAGTTCTTCAGCGAACTCGACCTGGACACGGGCAGCAGCCGACGCGTTGAGGAGGCTGAAGCACAGGAGCGTCGCGGCGTCGAATCCGCGTGGTGCCATGCCCCAGTGCTCCCAGTCCAGCAGCACGACGTTCGGGGCGGTGACGTTGCTCCAGTGGAGGTCGCCGTGTGCGCAGACCCAGTCTTCAACGGTCGGCTCGACCGCGTCGCCCCAGAAGACGCGAATACGGCGGCTGAGCTCTGCTTGGGTCACCCGCTTGCGCTCAGTGTCGACGTCTGCGAGGTTCCGTAGATTCCGACGGAGGTCGTTCCACCAACCGGCAGGCGAATCAAGGGAGGCCGCTGCGAACTCGTTCGAGGAGACTGCGGCTTCGCGGATGAGGGTCGAGAGTTCGGCTCGCTGGCTTCTTCCCCATCTCTCGTCATCCCAGTCATCGAAGGCAAGGATGTGTGGTTTGGCGACGCCAGTGATCTGCTCGGCTTCGACGTTGCCCGTCCAGGTGTCGCCGCCAGCCGTGGCGAAGGGCTCGGAGTGGACGCGCAGCCAGCAGGTCCCGTGTTCTGGATGCTCAGCTTGAGCACTCGCGGAACGCAGGTACCAGCCGAAACGAGGTTCCCTGGTGACCACGGCGTCGAAGGTCTCGGCCGCTTTCGCGAGGTTGTGGAGCATGAAGGCCTTGAAACGCTCATCCGCAGGGCTGGCCGACTCTTCGGTCACGCTGCTCCTTCATCGCCGAAGAGGTGCCGCAGGTACGAGTTCGGGTCGTTCATGTACCTACGCCAGTGAGCGGTGAGTTCCAGGTCCTCCCACGGGACGCGTTCGAGGCCGTGTTCGCCGACCTCGATGATGTCGGCGCCCGGCGTTGAGGCGAGGATTGGAGAGTGCGTTGCACAGATGACCTGTGCTCCTATCTCGCCGAGCTGGTGCATGAGCGTGACCAGCCGCAGGCACGACGTGAACGAGAGAGCTGCTTCGGGCTCGTCCATGAGGTAGAGGCCTGGTTCGGCGAACATCGTCTCTAGGACGGTCAGGAACCCTTCGCCGTGGCTCATCTCGGCGACGTTCTCGTCCCAGTAGCCGCTCATGCCGCTGACGAAGTTCAAGAGCCCGGATGCCGTCTCGGCCCGGAGGAAGAAGCCTCGCTTCTTCGCTCGCGGGCCGGACTGCATGCGTGATCCGGCCCGCGTGTATTCGAGGCTGATGACCTCTCCGAGCGGTGTCTTCTCGCGGTCGTTGCCGTATTTTCGGCCGGCACGGCCGCCTTGCGAATCAAGGCCGAAGCCTTCCGCGATGGCTTCGACGATGGTCGACTTGCCTGAGCCGTTCTCGCCGACCAAGAACGTCACGGGCCGAGTGAGGGCCAGTCCCACATCAGCGAGGGACTGGACCGGAGGCAGATCGAACGGCCACGAGGACGCATCGATCTCGTCGTCGATCTTGACCCGTTCTACCAGCAACTCGATTCACCTCACCTGTACGACGGCACACATGCTCCCACCGGACGGCAGTTGTTCGCCGGGCGGCACGCCGGGGAGCAGGATGGCCCGCAGTCCGGGTTGCACATGTTCGGCACGCACGGCATCGCGACAGGCTCAAGGCCACCCGAAGGTGTCACGCGCTCGGCGAACTGCTCGCGCAGCCGCGTGCGTGTCTGCTTCCAGGATGCACCGGCCATGATCGCGGCAAGAGGCTCAGTCTGGACATTGCCGACCGGAAGCCAACGCGAGAAGACGCACGGCCACACCGCTCCATCCGGTCCGATCGCCGCGACACCGTCCGCGCAGTTCCCGCAGAGCTGCGCTTCACCCTGCGCGCCACCGCGGACGCCGCGGCCGACCTCACGGAGACGATCGAAGCCGATGTCGGTGACCCCGAGCGAGACGAGTTCCAGACGCGCGGCTTCGACACGCTGGTCGTCTTCGACCTGGACGATTCCGACACGGAGTGGGATTCGCTGCCGAACTGCCTCGGCGATGTTGGCCCTGGTCTGACGGAAGGTGTCTCGTCCGGTGATCGCTGCGTGCTCGGCGGCTGAATCGGAGTAGTACGAGGTGGCCAGTCGGACGCCATCACGCCCGAACACTTCCCACAGTCGCGGCGTGACTCGTACGAGGTTGGAGAACACTTCAACCTCCAGTCCAACCGTCAGAGCGTGCTCGACCAAGCGCGGGAGATCCGGGTGCAGGGTGGGCTCGCCGCCGATGAACTGCACCATGCGAACACCGAGCTGGGCCGCCTGGTCGATGACGGTGAACCATACTTCTGCGGCCAGTCGGCTGTGCAATCCGCTGGGACCCGACTCTGCATAGCAGTGCCCGCATTCGAGCTGGCACTTGCCGGTGATCTCCAGCCACAGGAACGAGACCTCTTCAGGCGCTCGGACTTTCAGGACATCGGTCATGGACGGAATCCTCTCGATGAGGTGGTCGGACAGTGGGGAGCGGAGCCGCCGCCCACCACGGCGGCTCCGCTGAAGGGAGAAAGTCAGAGGTGCCCTTGCTCGGCGGTGCGGGCGAGGATCGCTTGGGATTCAGCGCGCCAGCGGCGCTTGCGGTCCTCGGGCGTGCCCTTCCATCCGGGGCGGGTCGCGAGGCCGCAGATCCGGCCGTGCTCATGGAGCAGGTCGGCTACCGGCGTGAGGCCGTTCGCGGTGTTCACCAGGCTCAGCACTGCGTGCTCGTCGGCAGTGGTGGGTTCGATCGCGAACCGGAAGCCGTCGAGTGCGAATACGCCGATCACGCTCGTGGGCAGCGGCTCCGGATGCATGGGTCGGATGTTCTCGGCGTGCCAGTCGGCGATGAGTGCGGCGATGTGGTTGCGCTGCTGGACTTTCCAGGCCGCGGTCCGCTCGTTCCAGGGTGGTTCCCATCGAACCTCGCGGACTACTCCGCCAGCGTGGGCGGCGTATCCGATCTTGATCGGGTTGCCGTTGTAGTCCAGCCAGATCGAGGCGTATCCGGTCTTGCGGCGGGCTTTGAGCCGCAGCACGTTTCCGGTCGCGGTCTGCCACTCGCCAAGGATCTCGAATCCGGCTGTGCTGCCCTGGTTCGTCCTCTGCATGGCCCTGCTTGCCATCAGATCCACCCTTCACCTGCCGTGTCGGTCTCCTGATCGGGCGAACGGCGTCTTGCGCCGGTCGGTTGTCCGCCCGTAGCCTTGATTCCAACAGGACCAAACCGTCCAAACCAGAGCATCGATGACGCACTCATGAGGCACGGATGAGGCATCAAAGCGTTGACCTGGGAAGTTGCGCGGTTCCGAGGTGGAGGTGAGGCGTGGAAAAGCGACGTGAGGACTTCATCCGACGCCGCAAGTCACTCGGCCTCAGTCAGGAGAAGGCAGCCGAAAAGCTCGGTGTCGAACGCTCCACCTTCTCCCGCTGGGAGCGAGGAGAGACCGACCCCCAGCCTTGGATCAGACTGAAACTCGCCGCCTTGCTCGACGTTGAGGCAGCTCAACTCGAACGGCTGCTATCCAGCGACGGTCCACGGGCCACGACACCGGCTTGGCAGCGATCTACGAAGCATTCGATCGTTCAGGCGCCCATCCGCAATGCGGTGAGCGTGGAGGACCTTCTCCGGATCGAACAGACCCGCGCTCACTTCCAGGAGATGTACCGTCGCGTCGGCGGCGTGCCGACGCTCCCGAGGATCAGCGCCATCCTCGACCAGCGAATCACTCCGATGCTGCGAAGCGCATATGAGAACAACCTCGGTCGCCAGATGTTCCGCGCCGCCGGAAGCCTCACCGCCTTCGCCGGGATCTGCGCCTACGACGCCGACCACCAGATGGCCGCCACCGCCCGCTTCGCCGAAGCCCTCGGACTCGCCCGCGCCGCCGCCGACCTGCAATTCGAGGGCTACCTCCATGCCCTACTCGCCAACCAAGCGATGTATCTGGGAGAACTCGGCCAAGTTCTCGACCACACCGAAACCGTGCTCGACACCCTCGGCGACCAGCTCAATCCCGCACTAGCCTGCGACCTGCACAGCCTCGCGGCGAAAGCCCACGCCCGCATGGGAACCACCAGCGCTTGCCATCGCCACCTCGAAGCCGCCGAAACCCACGCCGAACGCGTCTGGGACGGCCCTGATCTGCCCGAGGCCTCCTACATGACCCCGGGCCTGGTCCAACTCCAGACCGCCGAAGCACTCCGCCGCCTCGGCGACACCAGCGCCGCGCGCACCTACGCCGACGAGGCTGTCCGCACCGCACCTAAGACACACCTGCGAGGCCAAGTCCACCGCTGGGCCGGCTACGCCCTCGTTCTCACCGCCCAAGGCGAGATCGAAGGAGCCGGCGTTGCGGCCGCCACCATGCTCGACCGCGCAGTCGGCATGGAATCCGGCCGACTCCACGACCGCCTCACCAGCGTCGTCAGCGCTCTCCGCCCGTACTCGGCGGAACCTGATGTGGCGAGTACGCTCGAACGCGCCGAAGTCCAACTCGCGGAACCGGGAGCATGATGCGCTGGCAGGTCAACTCCAAGCGAACTCTCTACCGCGACCAGTGGGTCCACCTGCAAACCGCAGATGTGGAACTCCCCGATGGCCGCCACCTCGACCACCGCCTCATCGAAACCGGCCCCGGAGCGGGAGCCGTCGTCGTCAAGGACGAGAAGGTTCTCCTCCTCTGGCGCCACCGCTTCATAACCGACACATGGGGCTGGGAAATCCCCATCGGCGGCATCGAACCCGGCGAAACCCCCGAACAAGCCGCCCGCCGCGAGGTAGAAGAAGAAACCGGCTGGCGATCAACCGGTCCGCTCACACCTTTGGTCTACACCCAGCCCTCGCCCGGGCTCATGACAGCCGAGCACCACATCTTCAAAGCCCAAGACGCAGAACAGATTGGCGACCCTGCTGACAGCTTTGAATCGGAGCGGATCGAATGGGTTCCACTCAGTGACATTCCCGCGCTCATTGCCAAGGGCGACATCAGCTCCGGGACAACAATGGTCGGGCTGCTATGTCTCTCTACTGAATCCGGCGTAGGTAACTAGGGTCAGCAGCCCGAATCGAGTCCTGGGATTCTGATGCCCCACTAATGGGAGGATTGGTTCTGCTCAATCATTTTGGAACACCAATAAATCGGTCTCCTTCGGGGTAGATGATATTGATTCCAAGAGATGCTGCTAGATCCCTTAGATCATCATTTACGTCATTCGGTACTACAATTCCGATATTGACTGGATGTGGGTGAATATGGCGGCGGTAGTCAAGCAACTGGCTAATCGCTTGCCTGATAGAAGTTCGATTAGCGTTGCTCTTAACTTCGTAGAGACTGTTGGCAGTCTCATCATAAATGTCCGTAAGATATCGCGAATGCTCGCCTTTTATGGAAATTTCTAGCCTTCTAACACGATGTTGTTCCTGCTCTAGGAATTTCCGGAAGCGTTCATGAAGTTCAGCTTCCATTCGGCGTCTAGTAACGTTAATTTCATCCCCAGCAACTGAAACATAGTCGCTAATTGTTCGGCCGGGAGCTGCGCTATCAGTAATGTGATTTTCGGACTCGGACTCACGCGCTTGTTGCTCGTTACCCCGGCCTCGAGCTTCGATCATTGGCCGCATTTTGCGGAGGCGTACCAAGAATCCCAGTGCCATGAATAGCTTCGAGAGTTTTCCCGGAACTGTCTCAAGGATGGCTAGCCATTCCTCTTCGTAGCGTTGCGCTTCAGCCTGACTGCCGAGCCGCTTCGCTACCCAGGAGACTATTCTGGTCGAGAGGCGTGGACACCAATCGGTGAGCTCTGCAAGAGTCAGCGGAAGAAGAACGGATACTGCGAGAAAGATCAGAATCTGAACGGTCACCTAAGCCCCCGCAAATCCGGGCTGGAAGCCTGCCGATGCTTCCCGGCGCGGAGCCTGGCGCTCGGCGACAAGAGATCTGGCGCTACCAATCCACCGGGGATCTAGAGCGTAGTATCGGCGGCGAGGACCTCGGCGGTTTGGGTCCTCGCCCTCCCACTCGCTTGTTACCCACCCGCAGTTCTCGAGGCGCATCAGTATCGGATATATGCTCCCGGTCTGACGACCGGTTGCCTTGGCGATCTTCAGGCCGAACAGTTCGTCATCGCCAGTGAGCAGGACCTCGATGACATCCAGCGTGGCGGCGGTGATTTTGAAGGGATACCTCACGGACCTAACTCTACATACATAGAGAATCGATCGAGTTCGAGGGGTCGACCCCAAAGCGGTAGTCGGGCGTGAGGACCGTAGCCGCGCTGCTGCATACATGTGACCTATTTTCGAACATGATTGTGTGTTTGGCTTTCGATGGGACGCGGCCGTTTGACGTGCGCTTCTGGGCGGATGGTCGGTCCTGGTTGCTGTTCGCGGGCTGGGATCTGTCGGGTACGAAGGTCTACGGTCCTCCCGAACTGTTGGCGATGATCGAGGAGGACGAGCTCCTTGAGACGGTGCGGCTGTCGTTGACCGCCAGCGACTCCGTAGAAGATGCTGACCGATGACGCTAGGGCCCGGGCAAACATGTTGGCAGGTCCGAACTCGCTGCCTCATGCTTGGGCGATGCAGCAGTTGGTTCGAGTCTTTGAGGATTTCGTCTATGGCTTTGACTCGGGGGTTGATGTGCCGATGGAGGCAGCTCACGCTCTCGTGCGAGGCCTCGAAGGGAGTGCCCTTGTTGACCTTGCGGGATTGGGCGCTGACCAACGGCTAGAGGTCCGCGACTTGATCCCAGTGGTGGCAGTGGAGCTTGCGATGGTTGTCCCGCCACGCGAGGCGGTTGTGATCCGGCGGGTGAGCGAGGTCGCTCGGCAGTACCTTGACGGCGAAATCGAGTTTCTTGACGCACTCTCCTGGACCTTGTGGTGGTTTGGGAAGTACTTCGAGGACGGGTCGGGGTACCGGTGCTGTGACGAGATGCTTTGGTTGCAGCTGTGGTACGAGGACCTCGAGTTTGATGGAAATACCACCTTCGGATTCGGATCGCTCGAAGCGGCCGAGCAAGCGTTCCGTCGACACACTGCAGCCACCGTTGACGGTGGCGAGTGTCCGGCTCCTATTCGAGCTTGATTGCGGCCTGGTGAAGCTGCGGTCATCCGACACTTCGCGCTTCGCGCAGGAGGCGTTTGACGCTGGAGAGGCTGATGCCGTATTTCTTCGCGAGTGCTTTCTGGCGGACGCCCGCCTGGTACTCGCGCACGATGGTTGCGCGGTCTGTGCTGGTGAGGCGGCGGTCTAGAGACCAGGGCCTTCCGTTTGATGAGCGGGGTTTGGGCTGTTCGGGCGTAGGGCAGGGGTCAGGGTTTTGGGTGGGGCGGGTGAAGAGGTCAGGGAGGCGGTTTGCGTGGGTTCTGACCTGCGGCGATGGGTTCAAGTAGGCCGTTGCCAGGTCCACAGCCCGAAGGCGGCCATCAGAAACGATGGCCGCCTTTTTCGTGCTCTCAGGCGGGGCGCTTGATCGCGAGGGACATCGCGGCGGCGAGGGCGCACAGGGCGCCCGAGGTGAACCAGGCGAGGTCGTAGGCGCCGGTGAGGTCGCGGGTGAGGCCCGCCGCGGAGGCGATGAGGGCCGCGCCGACCTGGTGGGAGGCGAGGACCCAGCCGAAGACGACCGCGCCGTCGTCGCCGAAGTGCTCGCGGCACAGACTGATCGTCGGCGGCACGGTGGCTACCCAGTCGAGGCCGTAGAAGATGATGAAGAACAGCATCGGCGGGTGCACGTCGTCCGCGAACAGCGACGGCAGCGCGAGGAGCGAGACGCCGCGCAGCGCGTAGTAGACGAACAGCAGGTGCCTGGGGTTGTAGCGGTCGGTGAGCCAGCCGGAGAAGATCGTGCCGATGAGGTCGACGATGCCGATGACGGCGAGGAGCGACGCGGCGGCCGTCAGCGGCATCCCGTGGTCGTGGGCGGCGGGCACGAAGTGGGCGCCGACGAGGCCGTTCGTGGAGGCCCCGCAGATCGCGAAGGTCCCGGCGAGGAGCCAGAACGCGCGCGTCTTCGCGGCGGTCGCGAGGGCGCCGAGGGTGCGGCGCACCGCGCCCGCGCTGGGCGGCTCGGGCGTCGTGTAGTCCTCCCCCGCGCCGAACGGCTTGAGGCCGGCGTCCTCGGGGCGGTCGCGGATCACGAAGAGCACCAGGGGAACCATCGCGAGGGCCGTGAGCGCGACGAGGATTGAGGCCGCCCGCCAGCCGGGGCCTTCGACGAGAAGCCCCACGAGCGGCAGGAACACGAGCTGCCCGGCCGCGCCGCCCGCGGTGAGGATGCCCGAGACGAGGCCGCGCCGGGCGATGAACCACCGGTTGGTGATCGTGGCGACGAACGCCATCGCCATCGAGCCGGTGCCGATCCCGACGATGAACCCCCAGCACAACAGGAGCTGCCAGGACGCGGTCATGAACACCGTGAGGCCGCTCCCGGCCGCGATGAGCGCCAACGCGATCGAGACGACCCGGCGGATGCCGTACCGCTCCTGCAGCGCGGAGGCGAAGGGCGAGAACAGGCCGTAGAGCAGGATGTTCAGCGAGATCGCGGCCGAGATCGTGCCGTGGGACCAGCCGAACTCCTCGTGGAGCGGCTCGATGAAGACGCTCGGGGTGGCGCGGAACGCGGCCGCGCCGACGAGGGCGACGAATGCGACGGCGGCGACCCACCACGCGCGGTGGACGCGTCGGGAGGCCGCTTTCCTGGGGGCTTCTGGGGCGGTGATGGACATGGGATCAAGCATCGGGCCTCGCCGCGTTTTGGGCAATTGGCTCGCTGGCCAATATGTGCGAGGATCGGGCCATGAGCGGCGTCTTTCAGAAGCACAGCAGTGAAACCGGACGGCACCGCGTCGCCGTGCTGGTCCGCCACGGGCACCTGCCCGTCGAGTTCGGCATTCCGCACCGCGTGTTCGGTACGGCCAGAAGCGCATCGGGCGAGCGGCTATACGAGGTCGCGACGTGCGCGGTCGAGCCGGGCCTCATCCGCACCGACACCGACGTCCAGATCCTCGTCGAGCACGGGCCCGAGGCGCTGGCCGAGGCCGACACGGTCGTGGTGCCCTCCGAGCACGAGACGTACGACGGCTACCGGGGCTCGCTGCCCGGTCCGCTCGCCGAGGCCCTGGCGCTGGTGCGGCCTGACGCGCGGGTCGCGTCGATCTGCACGGGCGCCTTCGCGATCGCGGCCGCCGGGATGCTCGACGGGCGCCGCGCCACGACCCACTGGGACGCGGTCGACCGCTTCCAGCGGCTCTACCCGCAGGTCAAGCTGGAACCCGATGTCCTGTACACGGAGGACGGGAACGTGTTCACCTCGGCGGGGGTCGCCTCCGGCTTCGACCTGTGCCTGCACCTGACCCGGCTCGACTTCGGTGCGGCCGTTGCGAACGCGGTCGCGAGGCGCGCGGTCGTGCCGCCCTTCCGCGAAGGCGGGCAGGCCCAGTACATCGAGCGGCCCGTCCCCGAAGCGGGCGCGAGTGCCACGGGGACGGCCCGCGAGTGGGCCCTCGAACGCCTCCACGAGCCGCTCACCCTGGGCCAGCTCGCCGGGTGCGAGCAGATGAGCGTCCGCACCTTCACGCGCCGCTTCCGCGAGGAGGTCGGCACCTCCCCGCAACGCTGGCTCCTCAACCAGCGCGTCGAGCGCGCCCGGCACCTGCTGGAGCGCACCGGCCGCTCGGTAGACCAGGTCGCGGCCGACGCCGGGTTCGGCTCGGCCTCGGCGATGCGCCTGCATTTCCAAGCGGTCCTTGGGGTCTCGCCGAGCGCGTACCGGCGCACGTTCGCCGGGCAGTGACCGGCGGCGGCCACCGGGCCGCCGCCGATCTAGGTGCGCAACTGGCAGACGCCGTCCACGCACTCGCGCTGCAGGCGCCCCCGCGACACCGTCTCGATCAGCCCGAGCACCCAGCACACCGGGCAGCCGCGCAGCGCGAGCATCCCGACCGGCGCGAGCGCCAGGCTCCACAGCCCGAACACGGGCAGGAGCGCGAACGCCGCGATGATCAGCCCGAAGCCGAGCACGCCGCGCGCGACATGGCGCGGCACCGACTTGCTCGCGAAACTCCCGTTACCGCTCATGGCGGTCCCTTCCGGCGTGCAGGCCCTCCTGGACGGCCGCCCGCGCGCGGTGCAGCCTTGATTTCATTGCGGCCGTGCTGATCCCGAGCGCGTCGGCGGTCATGCGGCCGCTGTAGCCCTGCACGTCGCGCATGATGAGCACGCGCCGCTGATCCGAAGGGAGCGAGGCGATCACGTCGGCGACGATCCCGGCCTCCAAGAGCTGCAGCGCCTCCTCCTCAGCGGAGGGTTCGGTCCGCTCGGGCACCGTGCCGCGGTGCCGTATCGCCAGCCTTGCGCGCCTGATGCATTCGTTCCGCACGATCCGGAACATCCACGCCGCGAGCGCCCCGGTCGCGCGCAGCATCCCGATCCTGCGGTACAGGATGATCAGCGCCTCCTGCGCCGCGTCCTCCGCGTCCTGCGGTGTGGTGCAGAGGGAATGGGCGAACCGGCGCACGTGCGGGTGCGAGCCCGAGACGAGCGCGGTGATCGCCCGGGCGTCGCCGTCCTGCGCGGCCGTGATCAAGGCCCCGTCGGGCCAGCCCTCAGACACGCGAACGCCCTCTCCTGCGCAGCACCACGACACTGCATACGCCCATGAGCAGCACCAGAACCCCGACAGCGATGCCGATGACCATGACGACCTCCGTATCCGCCGGTCCACCTGACCGGACGCATAAGAGAGGCGCGCGATGACGTGAAGGATTCGCGCCGTACCGGATTTTCTCCCGGCGCGCCGCGCCGTTGATACCCGGTGCGCGCATGCGGCAAGATGAGGCCGTGAGAATCGGATTGCTCGGCGCATTTGAGATCCAGGTCGACGGGGCCCCCGTGAACATCCCCGGGGCGCGGTCGCGGGCGCTGCTCGCGGCGCTGGCCCTCGAACCGGGACGCATCGTCCAGAAGACGCGGCTGGTCGACTGGGTATGGGGCGAGGAACCGCCCTCTGACGAGGCGAACGCCTTGCAGGTCTTGGTGTCCCGCCTCCGCAAGGCCCTGCCGAAGGGCGCGGTCGAGTCGAAGGCCGGCGGGTACCTGCTCGCCGCCGACCCCGACGCGGTCGACGTCAGCCGCTTCGAGGACCTGGTCGCGCGGGCCCGCACCGCCGACGACGCCGAGAAGGCGGACCTGCTGCGCGAGGCCCTGGGCCTGTGGCGCGGCACCGCCATGGAGGGCATCGCCCTCTTGGGCAGCAAGGCCTTCGACGCGGTCGTGGTCGGCTTGAACGAGCGGTACGTGCAAGTCCTCGGCGACCGGGTGGACGCGGAGATCCGGCTCGGGCGCGGCGCCGACCTCATCACCGAGCTGACCGACCTGGTCGCGAAGTACCCGATGCGCGAGGGCTTCGTCGCGGCCCTGATGCGAGCGCTCGCCGAAGCGGGCCGCAGCGCCGAAGCGCTCACCGTCTACCAGCAGCTCTCCGAACGCCTCGGCGACGAACTCGGCGTGGACCCCTCCGCGGAGCTCTCGGCCCTCAACATCGCGCTGCTGCGCGGCGAGATCGGCGGCCGCACCGAGAACCGCCGCACGAACCTCCGCTCCGAGCTGACCGCGTTCGTAGGCAAGGAAGACGACGTCGCGGCCGTCGCCGACCTGGCGTCCCGGCACCGCCTCGTCACCCTCAACGGCCCCGGCGGCGCGGGCAAGACCCGCCTCGCGGTCGAGACCGCCCGCACGATGCTCGGCGACCTCCCCGACGGCGCGTGGCTCGTCGAACTCGCGACCCTGGGCTCCGGAGACGAACTGGCCCAAGCGGTCCTGACCGCGATCGGCCTGCGCGACCAGCAGGGCGCGGCGGGCGGCGACGCGACCGACCGCCTCACCGCCGCGATCCGCGACCGCGTCATGCTCCTCGTCCTCGACAACTGCGAGCACGTCATCGAGGAGGTCTCCCAGTTCACCGACCGGCTCCTCGGCGAATGCCGCTCCCTGCGCATCCTCAGTACCAGCCGCGAACCGCTCGGCATCACCGGCGAGGCCCTGTGGCAGGTCGAGCCCCTGGCCCTGCCCGCCGAGAACGCCACCCCCAAGGAGGCCGCCGCCTCCCCCGCCGTCAAGCTCCTGCGCGACCGGGCCGAAGCGGTGCGCCGCAACATCGGCGGCGACGACGAGACACTGTCCACTATGGCCCGCATCTGCCGGGCCCTGGACGGCATGCCGCTGGCGATCGAACTCGCCGCGGCCCGCCTGCGCACCATGTCCGTCGACCAGCTCGCCGACCGCATCGACGACCGGTTCCAGCTGCTCACCGGCGGCTCGCGCACCGCGATGGCCCACCACCGCACCCTCCGCGCCGTCGTCGACTGGAGCTGGGACCTCCTCAGCGAGGCCGAGCGCGAACTCCTGCGCCGCCTCTCCGTGTTCACCGGCGGCGTGAGCCTCGAAGCGGCCGAACGGATCTGCCCCGAAGGCGAGTACGCCCTCGACCTCCTCACGACCCTCACCGAGAAGTCGCTCCTGCGCACTGACGGCGAAGGCGAACCCCGCTACCGGATGCTCAACACCATCCGCGAGTACGCCGCCCAGCGCCTGGCCGAGGACGGCGACCCGGCCGCCGCCCGCCGCGCCCACCTCGCCTACGTCACCGAACTCGCCGAGGCCGCCGACCCGCACCTGCGCGGCGCCGAGCAGCTGACCTGGCTCAAGGCCCTCGAAACCGAGCACGACAACATCCACGCCGCCCTGCGCGGCGCCATCAACGACGGCTGGGCCACCGAGGCGATGCGGCTCGTCGCGGCCGTCGGCTGGTACTGGTACCTCAGCGGCCACCGCGCCGAAGGCATCGAACTCGCCGTCGCCGCCGGCGGTCTCGAAGGCGACGTGCCCGACGAGGTCCGCGCGCTCGGCGGCACCATCATCGCGATGTTCCTGACCTCCGGCTACGGCGGCGACCAGTACCAGGCGCAGGAGTGGATCGAGACCGCGCACGCGGCCGCGCAGCGCAGCGGCACGCAGCACCAGATCATCGGGTTCATCGCGCCGCTCGCGCGGATGCTGGAGGCCCCCACCGACTTCCTCTCCGCGTTCGACCCGCTCGTCGACGGCACCGACCCGTGGGTGCGCGCGCAGGCCCGCCTCGCCCGCGGGCGCCTGCGCCTCATGCTCGGCAGCGACGAGACCGATGTGGACAGCGACATGACGCAGTCGCTCGCCGAGTTCCGCACGATCGGCGACCGTTGGGGCATCTCCTCGACTCTCAGCTTCATGGCCGAACGCCTCGCCGCGAGCGGCGAGTTCGCCCTGGCCTGCAAGCAGATCGACGAGTCGGCCGCCGCCCTCGCCGAACTCGGCTCCACCGAAGAGGTCATCAGCGCCCGCACCCGCCAGGCCACCTTGCACTGGCTCAACGGCGACGAGCGCGCCAGCGCCGCCGCCCTGTCGCAGGCCGAACGGTTCGCGGCCGGAATCGCCTGGCCCGCAACGATCGCGGAGCTGACGTTCGCGAAGGCCCACCTCGCGCGCTGGCGCGGGGAACGCGACGAAGCCCGCGGACTCATTGCGGGCCTTGCAGGATTGGCCGGTAGCGAAGCGGGCGGCATCTTCTTCTCGATCGCCGACGCGAGCGGCTACCTCGCCGACGACCTCGACGCCGTGCGCGGGTTCCGTGCCGCTTCGCTGGAGACCGCTGCGGCGATGGCGTACCCGCCGATGATCGCGCAGGCATTGATCGGCATCGCGGATCTTGCTCTGCGCCAAGGCAAGGACGAGGAGGCCGCGAAGTTCCTCGGGGCCGCCGAGGCCGTGCGCGGCGCGGTCGACCTGACCGTCTACGACGCCGTGAAACTCACCGAGGAGGCAAAGAACCGCCTCGGCGAATCAGAGTTCGCCGAGGCGGTGCGCGCTGGTAGGGGTTCGGACTGGAACGCGATGGCGGAGGCCGCCCTCGCATCGTGAAGGGCCGCAATGCCTTAGTTCGCCGCCTCCTTGACGGTGACGTTCCCGCCGCTGGTGCGGGCGCGCACCTTGACGGTGCGCTCGGGCACGCCGGGCACGTTCACGTGGTTGTTGACCCGGCCCGTGGCGGTCTTCGCGTCCAGCTCGACGGCGGTCCCGACCGGGACGCCGACCTCGAGCTTGCCGATGGCCGTGTGCAGCTCGACCGGCCCGGAGCCGATCCGGCCGATGCGGATGTCGCCGATGGAGGTCTTGGCCTCGACGGCGGCGTGCGCGGTGTCGATCGTGACGGGGCCGTTGGCGGAGTTGACGTGCAGGTCGCCGCCGACCTCGCCGATGACGGTGTTCCCGCCGATGTTCTTCACTGCGGCGTCGCCGCCGACGCGGCCCACGCGGACGTCGCCGCTGCCGTTGACCTCGGCCTTGCCGTGGACGTGCTCGACGACGACCCGGCCGCCGGTGGTCTTGACCCGCACCTCGGTGGCCTCGGCGACCTTGATGTCCCCGATGGCGTTCTTGAGGCGGCAGGTGCCGACCCGGCCGTGCACGACGTACTCGCCGTCGGCGGTGTCGCCCTGGACGTTCGAGCCGGTCGGGACCTGGACGCTGATGCGCACCGAGCCGTACTTGCGGGCGAAGGCGGTGCGCAGCTTGGGCTGCCAGACGCGGAGCTTCCCGGCCTCGAACTCGACGTTGACGTGCTCGGCGGCGGTGACGTCGAGCTGGCGGGTCGGGTCGATCGGGTGGATCTCGACGGTGGTCTCGGTCCGGTCGGAGGCGGTGAAGCGGATGTCGCCGAGGACGATGTCGACGACGGCGGTGATCGGGGCGGGGGTGGTGAAGGTCTGCATCTCGGTGCCTCTTTCGGTTCGGCTCGCTGGCTTGATGCCATAACGATCCGCCCGCGGCCTGTCACCGGGCTTGCTTTTGCCTGACACGGCCCCTGACGCCTGTCAGAACCCCGTATAACCCCAGGTCACTCGGGTTTCTCGAGATGCTCGAGCAGCCCGTCGAGGGCCGCGTCGAGGCTCGCGGTGTTGGCGGCGTCGAACCAGGTGGTGCGGATGCGCTCGTTGCTGCCGCCGGGGGTCTCGTGCTCGGAGGCGATGGCCTGGAGCGGCTTGGACTCGTCGCCGAGGGAGGCGTTCACGCCCTGGAAGAGGCTGCGCACGTACCGGTCGGCGGCCGCTTGCGGGACGCCGTTCCGCGCGGCCCAGTCGGCAAGGGCCCCAAGGTAGGCGAGGTAGGTGCTCACGGTGCTGGAGAGCGCGGAGGCCACGTTGTAGGCGGTCGCGTCGGCGACGGGCTGGGCGCCGCCGAGCCGGTCGAAGAACGCCTCGGCCGCGGGGTGGGCGGGGTAGACGACGGTGACGGAGGCGCGTTCGCGCACTGTGGGGAGGGGGATGGCGGCCACGATGTCCGCTTCGGTGCCGAGGAGTTCGCGCAGCTCGTCGGCGCTGACCCCGGGGATGACGTTGACGACGGTCTTCTCGGCGCTGATGTCGAGTCCGGCGAGGGCGTCGTGCCGGTCGGCGTGGCGGACGGCGATGACGACGAGGTCGGCGTGGTCGACGACCTCCTGGTTGCTCGCGCGGACCTGCACGTTCGCGTACTTCGCGGCGAGCGCGGCGCCGGTGGCCGCGCCGCGCGGCGAGAGGCTGATCTGCGGCGGGGTCTCGGCACCCGCGCTCAGCCCTTCGACCATCGCGCCGCTGATCTCTCCTACGCCGATGAACCCGATGCGTTCCACTGCGGCCCCTTTCGTCGCGCCCGAGACTAGCAAACGACGGCGGCGGTTTCGAAACTTTCGGAACTCATCATAGATATGTATCTATGAAAATTAGCGCCTGAACAGGGATTGACATGATCTAACCTCAAATTTATCCTGATTTTGGCAAGCGATATCGTCCGAAAGTTTCGAGATTGACCGCGACTAGGAGGAGCCATGCGGCCCCACCCGAACGAACCCGAGACCATGAAGGCGAAGCTGAAACGGAGGTCCCTGATCACCGCAGGCGCGGCACTCCCGGTACTCGCCGCCGCCACCCCCGCCGCCGCCCAGACCACCATCACCGTCGAACCCAATACGGTCCAGCAGACCATCCAGGGCTTCGGCGGCATGAACCACAGCGTCTGGATCGCCGACCTCACCGCCGCCCAGCGCGACACCGCGTTCGGCAACGGCAGCGGCCAGCTCGGCTTCTCCATCCTCCGCATCCCCGTCCACGAGGACCGCGCCAACTGGAGCCGCGAGGTCGCCACCGCCCAACGCGCGGTCGCCCTGGGCGCCAAAGTCTTCGCCTCACCGTGGAACCCGCCCGCGTCCATGACCGAGACCTTCTCGGGCGGCAAGCGCCTGCGCTACGACATGTACGACGACTACGTCCAGCACCTCAACGACTTCGACCAGTTCATGGCGAACAACGGCGTCGACCTCTACGGCATCTCCGTCCAGAACGAGCCCGACTACGCGCACGACTGGACCGCCTGGACCCCGACCGAGATGCTCAACTTCTGCCGGAACAACGCCGGCGCGATCGGCACCCGCGTCATCGCGCCCGAGTCGTTCCAGTACCGCAAGAACATGTCCGACCCGATCCTCAACGACCCCACGGCCCTAGCCAACGTCGACATCATCGGCGCCCACCTCTACGGCACCCAGAACGCCGACCTCCCCTACCCGCTGTTCCAGCAGAAGGGCGGCGGCAAGGAGCTGTGGATGACCGAGGTCTACCACCCCAACAGCTCCGACTCGGCCGACCTGTGGCCCGGCGCGCTCGACACCGGCGAGCACCTCCACCGCGCACTCGTCTACGGCCGCTTCCAGACCTACGTCTGGTGGTACATCCGCCGCAGCTACGGGCCGATGCGCGAGGACGGCCAGATCTCCAAGCGCGGCGCCAACATGGCCCACTTCTCCAAGTGGGTGCGCCCCGGCTACCAGCGGATCACGGCCACCGCGAACCCCCAGGCGAACGTCTACATCACGGCGTTCAAGAGCGGGTCGCGGATCGTCATCGTCGCCATCAACAAGAACACGACCTCCGCGTACTTCCCGTTCACCGTCCAGGGCGGCGGCAACGCCACGGTCCCGACCTGGCTCACCGACGCCAACAACACCCTCGTGTCCTATTCCGCCCCGACCATGACGAACGGGCAGTTCAGCGCCCAGCTCCCGGCCAGCTCGATCCGCACGTTCGTCATCAACTGACCGTGTGAGAACCCGCCCCCGGCGGGGTACTCCTCCGACGAGAAGCGGGCGCCCTCGCGGGCGCCCGCACACCGGAGGGAGGACCCATGGCCGTGAAGGAGCGCCTCGTCGTCCAAGTGACCGACGCGCCCGAGAAGAGCCGCTACGAGGCGTACGTCGACGGCGAGCTGGTCGGCTACACCGAGTACCGGCACAACGACGGCACCACCATGCTCGCGATCACCCAGGTGCCGGAAGAGCTGCAGAACAAGGGCATCGGTGCGGCCCTGGCGCGCTTCGCACTCGCGGCCGCACGCGAGGCCGGGAAGCGGATCGAGCCCGTCGACCCGTTCATCGCCGGGTGGCTCGAACGCCACCCCGAGCACGCCCACATGATGCACGAGAAGGCGATCCACCTGGGCGAAGAGACCTAACCCTCCTCTCTCTTGGCGCGCAGCTCGGCCCAGCGCTCGAGCCGCTCGCCCACGCGCGCCTCGTACCCGTTGCGGGTAGGGCGGTAGAAGCGCTGGCGCTCCATATCCTCCGGGAAGTAGTCGGCGCCGGAAAAGCCATCGGCCGCGTCCGGGTCGTACTGGTAGCCCTTGCCGTACCCGATGTCCTTCATCAACCGCGTCGGCGCATTGAGGATGTGGTGCGGAGGGGCAAGCGACCCGGTCTGCTTCGCACTGCTCTGTGCCTCCCCGAAACCGCGGTAGACCGCGATCGACTTCGGCGCGGTCGAGAGGTAGACGACGGCCTGCGCGATCGCCAGCTCCCCTTCCGGCGAACCCAGCCGCTCGTACACGTCCCAGGCCGCGAGCGCCTGCTGCACGGCCTGCGGGTCGGCGATCCCTATGTCCTCGTTGGCGAACCGCGTGATCCGCCGCGCGATAAAGAGCGGGTCCTCGCCGCCGTCGAGCATCCGCGCGAGCCAGTACAGGGCCGCGTCGGGGTCGGAGCCGCGCATCGACTTGTGCAGCGCCGAGATCAGGTTGTAGTGGGACTCCTGCGTCTTGTCGTACAGCGGCGCCCGCTTCTGGATGGTCTCCGCGAGCGCGGCCGTATCGAGCAGCGGCGCCCCTTGAGGCAGCTCCTGCAGCTGCTCGACCATGTTCAGCAGATACCGCCCGTCGCCGTCGGCCATGGCCAGAAGCGACCCGCGCGCCTGCTCGTCGAGCGGCACGGCCCGCACTTCCTTCTCGGCGCGCGCGAGAAGCGTTTCGAGCGCGGCCGTGTCGAGCCGGTGGAGCACGAACACCTGGCAGCGGGAAAGCAAGGCCCCGTTGAGCTCGAAGCTGGGGTTCTCGGTGGTCGCGCCGACGAGGGTGATCGTGCCGTCCTCCACATACGGGAGGAACGAGTCCTGCTGGGCGCGGTTGAACCGGTGGATCTCGTCCACGAACAGCATCGTCCCCTGGCCCATCTCGCGGCGCTGCTGCGCGGCCGCGAAGACCTTCCGCAGGTCAGCGACCCCGGAGAACACGGCCGACAGCGGTTCGAACGCGAGGTCCGTCTCCTCGGCGAGGAGACGCGCGATCGTGGTCTTCCCGCACCCGGGCGGGCCCCACAGGATCGTGGACACCGGTTTGCCGCGTGCGACCATCCGCCCGAGCGGCGCGTCCGGGGCCAGCAGGTGGTCCTGGCCGACGACCTCGGCGAGCGTGCGCGGGCGCAGCCTGTCGGCGAGAGGCCGGGGCGGGTCCTCCCCGAAGAGCGGCAGTGCGGGCGCCGGATCGTTCATGCACCCACCGTATCGCCGGGGTACGACATTCAGGGCGAACGTGAGAGGATGCCGTTTGTGGACGCGATTTGCGAAGTAGTGATCACCGGCCCCGACGCCGGCTGGCTCCGCGAGTTCACGCGGCGCCTCGTCGAGGAACGCCTCGCCGCGTGCGGCCAGAACATCGAGGCGATCCGCTCGGTCTACCGCTGGGAGGGCCGGATGCACGACGAGCCCGAGGCCCGGGTCATGCTGCACACGCGCCAGTCGCTCGTCCCCGAGATCATCAGGATCGTCCGCAAGGAGCACCCGTACGACGTGCCGTGCGTGCTCGCCCACCGCATTGACCAGGCCAACCCCGACTACCAGGCCTGGGTGGTCGAGTCGACGAAGGCTCCCGGCGAGGACGACGCATGATTCGCGGCGTCCTGTTCGACATCGACGACACCCTCATCGACTACTCCGGCTCCGACGAGATCGGCGTCGTCGCGCACCTGCGCGACGAGGGCCTGCTCCATCACTTCCCCACTCCCGCAGCGGCACTCGCGCTCTGGCGCGACATCATGGACATCGAGTACGCCCGCTTCCTCTCCGGGGAGCTCACCTTCACCGGGCAGCAGCGCGCACGCACCCGCCGGTTCTTCGCCCACATCGGCGAACCGGAACCGGCCGATCAAAAGGCCTGGTACGCCCGGTACAAGGCCCACCGCGACACCCACCGCCGGGCCTTCCCCGACGCCGAGCCCGCCCTGCGCAAGCTCGCGCCCGACTACCGCCTCGGCATCGTCTCCAACTCATCGATCAGTCACCAGCGCCGCAAGCTCGACTCCTTCGGGCTCCTCCCGTTCTTCGGCGACGCGATCGTCTGCTCCGACCCGCACGGCGCGGCCAAACCGGCGCCGAGCATCTTCCTCGCAGGCTGCGCCGGACTCGGCCTCGCGCCAGACGAAGTCGCCTACGTCGGCGACAAATACACGGTCGACGCCCTTGGCGCGCAAGGAGCCGGACTCCACGGCTACTGGCTCGACCGCGCCGACACCGGCACCGAAACCGAACCAGGCATCCAGGTCATCAGCACCCTCGAAGACCTCCCGGCCGCGCTCGCTTAGCTCCGGCTCTGTGCGAACGAGTTGCGGTAAGCGCTCGGGCTCAACCCCACATGACGGGTCAGGTGCTGCCGCAACGACTCCGCGGTCCCGAACCCGCTGCGCCGCGCCACCTGGTCGACCGCGAGCTCGGTGGTCTCCAGCAGCTCCCGGGCCCGGTGCAGCCGCTGCTGCAGCAGCCACTGGAACGGGGTCAGGCCGGTCTCTGCGGTGAACCGGCGGGCGAGGGTACGCACGCTCACCTTCGCCTCCCTCGCCAAGTCCTGCAACGAGATCGGCCGGTCGAGGTGCTGCAGCGCCCACACCCGGGCCTCCTCCAGCTCGGGCCCGGTCGCCACCGGGAGCGGCGTCTCCACGAACTGGGCCTGGCCGCCCTGCCGCAGCGGGGTCACGACGGCCGCGCGGGCGGTCGTATTCGCCACGGCCGCACCGTAGTCGCTGCGGATGAGGTGGAAGCACAGGTCGATCCCGGCGGCCGAGCCCGCGCCGGTGAGCACCTGGCCGTCGTCCACGTACAGCACGTCCGGATCGACCGCGATTGAAGGGTGCGCGTCGCGAAGCTCCTGAGCCAGTGCCCAATGGGTAGTGGCCGGGCGCCCGTCGAGCAGCCCGGCCTGGGCGAGGATGAACGCGCCCGTGCAGATCGAGGCGATCCGCTTGCCCGCCTTGAACGCCGACCGCAAGACCTCCAGCGTGGCCTCGTCCGCGTCATGCCGACGCCCGCTCGAAGGCACGATCACCGTGTCCGCCTGCTCGACGGCCTCGATACCGTGCCGGATCACGACCTCGAACCCGCCCGCGGCGGTCGCGGGCCCCGGCTCGGCCGTGCACAGGGTGACCTCGTATCCGGGTTCCCCGTCGACCATCGCCGACCCCAGGAAGGTGAACGGCATCGACAGGTCGAAGGGCTTGACCGGCGGCACGGCGAGAACGGCGACACGATGCATGGCTGAATCCTTGGGAATAGTGGCATTCAAGCCACTAGGCTACCCGCTCCCGGCGGGGCAGAGTTGGGACACAAGGTCGGGCCCGACCGGAAACTCCCACTCGCACAGCACCTTTGGAGCATCACCATGGCGCAACACCTCATCGTCGGGTCCGGACCGGTCGGCTCGCTCACCGCCCTCAAGCTCGCCGAGGAAGGCGACACCGTCCGCCTCGTCAGCCCCAGCGGCAAAGGACCCGAACACCCCGATATCCAGCGCATCGCCCTGGACGCCAACAACACCGACGAACTCGCGGCAGCCGCCGAAGGCTCGGCCACGGTCTTCGGCACGGCCATGACCGCCTACGACACCTGGCCGGAGACCATGCCGCCGCTCTACGCGTCGATCCTCGCCGCCGCCGAGCGGACCGGAGCCGACTACGTGCTGCTCAACAACCTCTACGGCTACAGCGACACCGCAGCGCCCATCACCGAGGCCACCGCGATGGCACCGACCACCCGCAAGGGGAAGGTGCGCGCAGCGATGTGGCATGAGGCCAAGGCCGCCCACGACGCCGGGCGGATCCGCGCGACAGAAGTGCGGGCCGGCAAGTTCCTGGGGCCCGGAGCCGCCTCGGGGTTCACGTTGTTCACCGCGCCGAAGGTCGCTGCCGGGGATCTGGCTCTGGTGGACGGCGACCCCGATGCGCCCCACTCGTTCTCCTACGTCGGCGACGTCGCCGACGCCCTGATCGCGCTCGCCCGCGACGAGCGGTCCTGGGGCCGGGCCTGGAACGCGCCGGTCATCACGGCGACGACCCGCGAGGTCGCGACGAGGCTCGCCGAGTTGAAGGGGGCGCCGGAGCCGCGCCTGGAGCAGCTGACCGAGCGGGACTTCGCGCTGCTGGCGCTGGTCGCGCCGATCTTCGGCGAGTTCCCGGAGATGGCGTACATGGTCGACGAGCCGTTCACCGTGGACGACAGCGCGATCCGCGAGACATTCGGCCTGAAGGCGTCGAGCCTGGACGAAGCGCTGGCCTCGTAGACGGCGAAGTCCCGGGGGGGGGGGGGGGGGGGGGGGGGGGGGGGGGGGGGGGGGGGGGGGGGGGGGGGGGGGGGGTGGGGTGGGGGGGAGGGGGGGGGGGGGGGGGGGAGAAAAAAAAAAACAA
>NZ_JBVJHZ010000007.1:0-49007 GCF_055586545.1 Glycomyces sp. NPDC050141
CCCGCCCTGCGGGTCCGGAGCAAGCCAAACTCTCCCAACGCTTCCCCCCCCCCCTCCCCCCCCCCCCCCCCCCCCCCACCACGCCCCCCCCCCCCCCCCCCCCCCCCCCCCCCCCCCCCCCCCCCCCCGCCATTGCTTCGCTTAGGTTCTGCCCGGCTATTCCTCGTGGTGCGGCTCGAAATAGGTGCGGGACGGGGCCACGAGCGGCGTCCCGATGGGCAGGTCCACAGTGAGGGCCTCGCCGTTCGAGAACACGAACGTGAGCTCGACCGTGGAACCCATCTTCAGGTCCTCCTTGAGCCCGTCCAGGACGAGGAAGGAGCCGGTCGTGGGCGCCAGACGCACATAGGAGTCCGGGGCGAGCTCGATCTCGAAGTCCCGCTCCCCCACCAGCTCGGCGACGGGCGCTTCAGGGGTCTCGGTCGCAGTCGTGTCGGCGGTCGGCGACGCCTCGTCGCCGGTGGGCGTCTCGGAGGCGTCGGCCGTAGGCGACTCGGACCCGTCGGTCTCCGGTGTCGCCGACTCGTCTTCCGCGGGGGTCGTCGCCTCGCTTCCGGGCGTCTCCTCTTCGGCGACGATGACGTCGGCCGCGAGGATGACGGCCTCGGCGTCAGGGCTCGTCACGGCTTCGAGGACTACGGGCTCCTCGCCCTGGTTGTCCATCCAGATCCGCAGCGGGGCCTGTCCGCCCGCGAGGTAGAAGCCCCGCTCGCCGAAGTCCACCTGCATGTCGCGCAGCGCTATGGTCCCGGCGTCCGCGTCGATGCCCGAAATCGCCGGGACCGTCTCGCTGGTCTGGGTGGACCTGCTGGCTCCGCAGCCCGCGAGGGCCAGTCCCACTACCGTCAAGGCCGCGGCCCAGCGGACCCCGGCCGCCACCGCGCTCGCTTCTCGTCTCTCCACAAGCGCCACCTTAAGCTCGCGAGGGCGCCCGCCCCGGCCGCGACATACCGGGCACCGCGCACGCACTTCCCGGAAACAGCCGGTGCCGCGTGACATATCACATGCCACATAGCACTCCCGCCTTCCGAGACGCCCGCTTGACGCCTCGCCCGCTTGATGCGCCGCATGTTTGACGCACCGCTCAGCCGCGAGCGGTCCACATGACGCGTCACATGTCATATGGCACTCCCGGTGGGCGAGACAGCGGTCAGGTGGAGCGGTGGCGGCTCACCGCGCGGTGGTCGAGGGCGGCGAGGACGCGGTCGACGAGGACCGGGTCGTTCCCGGGCGAGGACCGCAGCTGCAGGACCCTGGCGGTGGCGGCGGAGAGCATCTCGGCCTCGATGCGCTGGAAGGTGTCGAAGCGCTCGGCGAGCTGTTCGGTGTCGGGGTCCTCGCGTTCCTCGACCATGGCGGTGATCTGCGCGGACCGGTGGTCGAAGCGCCGCTCCATCGCGGCGGCGACCTCGTCGTCCACTTCGCCCTCCCGGCGCAGGTCCCGCAGCCGCTCGGTGGCGGCCCGGCCCGCCTCCTGCATGAGGGAGCGCAGCGCGGCGGTCTCCTTCTCGGCGTCGGCGCGCACGCCGAGGAACGCGATCAGGCCGGGCAGGGTGAGGCCCTGCGCGACCAGCGTGGCGAGCACCACGACCACTGACAGGAACTGGATCTGCTCGCGACCGGGGAACGGGGCGCCGTCGGCCGTGTACTCCGGGATCGCCAGCGCGGTCACCACGGTGACGACGCCGCGCATTCCGGCCCAGGCGGTGACGACGGCCAGGCGCGGCTGGCTGCCGAGGCTGGTCCAGCCGATGCCTTTGCGTCCGAGGAAGATCGCGATGGCGAGCCAGAGGGCGCGGACGGCGATCACGGCGCCCGCGACGGCGAGGGCCTTCCACAGCAGGTCGGTGACGCCGGAGCCGATCGCGTCGATGATGTCGACCAGTTCCATGCCGACGAGGCCGAAGGTGAGGGCGATGAGGCCGGTTTCGAGGACGTCCCAGACGGAGCCCTGGACGAGGCGGCCTTCGAAGTCGTCGGGGTCGTTGGAGCGGGCGACGAGGTAGAAGGCGGCGCAGATGACGGCGAGGACGCCGGAGGCTTTGACGACGTCGGCGAGGAGGTAGGCGATGTAGGGGGCGGTGAGGCCGAGTGCGGTGCGCACGCGGCTGTCGGCGACGAGGGAGCCGAGTCTGACGAGTATCCAGCCGACGCCCAGGCCGATCGCGGCGGCTACGGCGGAGTAGGCGAACAGTCCTGCTGTCCACAGTGCTGAGACTGATCCGGTGACGACGCCGATGACGGCGACGTTGTAGAGGGTGAGGGCGGTGACGTCGTTGAACAGGCCTTCGCCTTCGAGGATGGTGACGAGGCGGCGCGGGAGGCCGAGCCGGTCGGCGACGGCGGTGACGGCGGCGGCGTCGGGCGGGGCGCAGATCGCGCCGAGGACGACGGCGGCGCCGACGGGCAGGACCGGGCTGATGGTTGCGGCCAGGGCCGCGACGGCGGCGGTGGTGATGAAGACGAGGAGGACGGCGAGGAAGAGGATGGGCCGCCAGTTCGCGGCGAAGTGCCGCCATGAGGACTTGCGGGCGGCGGCCCAGAGGATCGGGGGCAGGAGGACCGGCAGGAGGTGTTCGGGGTCGAGGTCGAGTGCGGGCATGCCGGGGATGAGGCCGAGGGCGAGTCCGTAGAGGCAGATGAGGACCGGGGCGGGGATGCGCATCCATTCGGCGGCGGCGGTCAGGAGGAGCCCGCCGACGGCGAGTGCGAACAGGATCGCGACCAGTTCCATGCGGCCTCCGACGCGGGGGTACTCGAAATGTTCGGGCACACCCTACGCCCGCAGGTTCAGGATCGCCCGCAGTCGGCCGTGGGGTCGCCGTTTTGCCGCTATTGTGCCGCTTATGGCCACTGTCGACACTGCCGAGCGCGCGGAAGCCGCCGAGCCCGCGCCGCCCGTGCTGAGCAAGTCCCGCCGCAACCTCGTGTTCGTCACGATCATGCTCGGCATGCTCATGGCGGCGCTGGACCAGACGATCGTCTCCACCGCGCTGCCGACGATCGTGGCGGACCTCGGCAGTGCCGGGCACATGGCGTGGGTGGTCACGTCCTATCTGCTCGCTGAGGCGATCGCGTCGGCGGTCGTCGGCAAGTTCGGCGACATGTTCGGGCGCAAGGCGATCTTTCAGATCAGCGCGGTCGTGTTCGTCGGCGGTTCGGCGCTCGCCGGGTTCAGCGACGACATGATCTTCCTGATCGTGTCCCGTGCGATCCAGGGGCTCGGCGCGGGCGGCCTGATGGTGACGGCTATGGCGCTCATCGCCGACGTGATCCCGTTGCGCGAGCGCGGGAAGTACCAGGGTGCGATGGGCGCGGTGTTCGGCGTGACCACCGTGCTCGGTCCGACCCTGGGCGGCCTGTTCACCGACCACCTGTCGTGGCGGTGGTGCTTCTACGTGAACGTGCCGATCGCGGTGGTCATGATCGCGATGGCGGCGGCGACGATCCCGCGCGTGCGGTCGGCCGTGAAGCCGGTGATCGACTACCTGGGCCTGATCCTCGTCGCGATCGGCACGACGCTGTTGATCCTCGCTCTGGAGTGGGGCGGCGACGAGTACGCGTGGGACTCGGTGGAGATCCTCGGCATGTTCGCTGGGGCGGCGGTCGCGATCGTCCTCTTCGTGGTCGTCGAACGCCGTGCGCCGGAGCCGATCCTGCCGATGTGGCTGTTCGCGAACCCGGTGTTCACCGTCTCCTCGGTCCTGAGCTTCATCGTGGGCTTCGCGATGCTCGGTGCGATGACGTACCTGCCGACGTACCTGCAGTACGTGGACGGGACCTCGGCGACGGTGTCGGGGTACCGGACGCTGCCGATGGTCGCGGGCATGATGGCCATGTCGATCCTGTCGGGCTCGGTGGTGAGCAAGACGGGCCGGTACAAGATGTTCCCGATCATCGGCACTGGCGTGATGGCGATCGGGCTGTATCTCATGTCGACGATGGGCACGGACACGAACGTCTGGCAGGAGTCGCTGTACATGCTCGTGTTCGGTATCGGGCTGGGCCTGGCGATGCAGGTGCTGACGATCGCCGTGCAGAACACGGTGCCGTACGCGCAGATGGGCGCGGCGACCTCGGGCGTGACGTTCTTCCGCACGGTGGGTTCGACGTTCGGCACCGCGATCTTCGGGACGCTGTTCACCAACCACAGCACGCCGCTGCTGGCCGCGGCGTACGCCGAGTCGGGAGTGGATCCGGCGGTCGCGGCGAGCCCGGCGGCGCTCCACGAGCTGCCCGATGCGTTGATCGCGCCGATCGTGCAGGCCTACGCGGACTCGATCGACTTCGTGTTCTTCTGGACCGTGCCGGTGGCGGCGGTCGGCTTCGTCGTGGCGTGGTTCCTCGTCGAGCGGCCGCTGCACGACGCGACGCGCGGACGCGCCGCCGACATGGGCGAGGGGTTCGGCGCGCCGGACCCGGCGCCGTCGGAGGAGCGGCTGGCGCGGATGATCGCCGATGTCATGCAGCGCGAGCGCAAGACGGTGTTCACCGAGGTGTACCAGGCGACCGACAGCCTGCTCGACCGTGCGGACGCGTGGGTGCTGCGGCAGGTCTACATGCTCGAGCGCGCCGGTGAGGAGGCGACGGTCCGCAAGATCGCCGCCGCGCACCGGGTCCCGCCCGAGGTGCTGACCCCGGTGTTCGGCCAGGCGGTGCGGACCGGGCTCATCGCGGTCGCGAAGGGGCGGCTCAGTCTGACGCCGCAGGGCAGGGGCGAGTTCGAGCGGTTCATCGCGGTGTGGCGGCGCTGGCTCGACGCCCACCTCGACGACTGGGACCTCGCCGACCCCGAGGACCGCAAGGTCTTCGACCGCGCCGTCACCCGCATCGCCCGTGCGATCGCCTCCGAGGAGTCCCCGGACTGGGACCGCCAGGCAGCCACCCGTTCATGACCCGCGCCCCGGGCGCGGACCGATCCGCCGCACGCCGCACGCCGCCCGTTCACGCCTTCGCAGCAGGCTCCATGTGTCCATCGACTCGGCGCTGGAGGGCGAGCGGGTTGTCGTCGTGGAGCGCCTCGGGCAGCAGCGGTTCCGGTGTGGACTGGTAGGCGACCGGCCGCACGAACCGGGCGATCGCGCCCGTGCCCACCGAGGTGTACCGGGCGTTCGTCGCCGCGGGCCACGGGCCCCCGTGGTGCTGCGCGTGGGTCACGGCGACGCCCGTGGGCCAGCCGTTCACGATGACGCGGCCCGACCGCTCGGCGAGCAGCGGCAGCGCCGCCTGCGCGACCGGATCGGCCGAGGTCGCGAGCTGGACCGTCGCGGTGAGCCCGCCCGGGAGCTGCGGCAGGACCCGTTCCAGTTCGGCCGCATCGGTATAGGTGAGCACGAGGGCGGTCGGCCCGAAGCACTCGTGGAGCAGTGTGTCGTCGCCGTCGATCGCGGCCGCCGGTGCCGCGACCAGGCCCGACGTCACCCCGAAACCACTGTCGACCGCGGAAGGCTCGACCGCGAAGCGCGCCAGAGGATGCGCGGCGAGCCGCGCCGCTTCCGCCGCGTACGCCTCCCGGATGCGGCCGTTCAGCATCGGGTGGACCTCCTTGGCCCGCACGGCCGCCGCCAGCGCCTCGTCGAGTCCGTGGCCTTCGGGCAGGAAGAGCAGTCCGGGCTTGGTGCAGAACTGTCCGGCGCCGAGCGTCATCGACGCCGCGAACTCCTCGACGAGGGCGGCCCGGCGCTGGGCGACGGCTTCGGGGGTGACGACGACGGGGTTGAGGCTGCCGAGTTCGCCGTAGAACGGGATCGGCTCGGGCCGGGCCGCGGCCTCGTCGGCCAGGGCCCGGCCGCCCGCGATCGACCCGGTGAAGGCTCCGGCTTTGATGTTCGGGTCGCGGATCAGGTCGAGTCCGGCCTGGAAGCCGCCGACGACGGTGAACAGGCGCGGGTCGGCGCCGTGCTTGCCGAGCGCTTCGGCGATGACGGCGCCGAGGAGGACCGCGGTGGCGGGCTGGGAGGCGTGGGCCTTGGCGACGACCGGGCATCCGGCGGTGAGCGCGGCGGCGGTGTCGGTTCCGGCGACGCCGAAGGCGAGCGGGAAGTTGGAGGCGGCGTAGACGGCGACGGGCCCGAGCGGGACGTTCCAGCGGCGCAGGTCCGGGCGGGGCGGGGTCGCGCGCGGGGCGGCGTGGTCGATCACGACGTCGAGGACCGCACCGGACTCGGCGTAGGCGGCGTACTGCTCGAACTGGCCGGTGGTGCGGGCGAGTTCGCCGCGCAGGCGGGTCTCGCCGAGGCCGGATTCGGCGTCGGCGAGGGCCACGATGGCGTCTTCGCTGGCGCTGAGGGCGGCGGCGATGGCGCGCATGAGGTCGCCGCGTTCGGCGGGGCGCATCGCGGCGAGACCGGGCGCGGCGGCGCGGGCGGCGGCCGCTGCCCGGGCGACTTCCTCGGGCGCGGTCTCGGCGATGGGCTCGCCGAATGCCGTTCCGGTGGTCGGGTTGACGCTGCGCAGTGTGTCGGCCATGAGTGGCGGCGCTCCGTTCGGTCGTTGGTGCGGTGGCGCCGTGGGGCGCGGTTCCAGTATGGGAAGGCCCGCGGGCGGGGTGGCGGCGGCGTTCGGGGCATCGGGCCCCGGTGTGCGTGATGGTCCGCCGCTGATCGCCACCCGTTGCCCGCGGGACCCAGCATCCGACTATAGTATGTGACATATTACTGATCCAGATCGGTGCGCGGCCAATGCCGCCGCGGGCCGGCTCCGAGGTCGCGAGCGGGTCACCGCACGGGCCGCGGCAGTACCATGTCACATGTCATCAAGATTGGAAGCCCCATGTCGGCACTCGAATCGCGCCCCTGGCGCGGCGTCCTCGTCGCCACCGCCCTGCCGTTCAACGACGACCGCTCGGTCGACTTCGCGGCGTTCGACGAGCACTGCGCCTGGCTGGTGGCGAACGGCTGCGACGGCGTCACCCCCAACGGCTCCCTCGGGGAGTACCAGACCCTTACCGACGCCGAGCGCGCCCAGGTCGTCACCACCGCCGTGGCGGCGATCGGCGGCGAGCGGGTCATGCCCGGCATCGCCGCATACGGCGCCGCCGAGGCCCGCCGCTGGGCCGAGCAGGCCCGCGACGCCGGGTGCGGCGCGGTCATGCTCCTGCCGCCCAACGCCTACCGGGCCGATGAGCGCTCCGTGATCGCCCACTACGAAGAGGTCGCGAAGGCCGGCATCCCGGTCGTGGCCTACAACAACCCGATCGACACCAAGGTCGACCTCACCCCCGAGCTGCTGGCGAAACTCCACGCCGAAGGGCTCATCCAGGCCGTCAAGGAGTTCTCCGGCGACGTGCGCCGCGCCTACCGCATCGCCGAGCTCGCCCCGGAACTCGACCTGCTCGTGGGCGCCGACGACGTGCTGCTCGAACTGGCCGTCGCGGGCGCCGTCGGCTGGGTCTCGGGTTACCCCAACGCCCTCCCGAAGTCGACCGTGGCGCTCTACAAGGCCGCCGTCGCGGGCGACCTGGCGACCGCCCTGCCGCTGTACAAGCAGCTGCACCCGCTCCTGCGCTGGGACTCCAAGGTGGAGTTCGTGCAGGCCATCAAGCTCTCCATGGACATCGTCGGCCGCAAGGGCGGGCAGTGCCGCCTCCCCCGCGTGCCGCTCCTGCCCGAGCAGGCCGCCGAGGTCCGCACCGCCACCGAGCAGGCCCTCGCGGCCGGGCTCGCCTAAGAGGAGGACCCATGCGCAGCAGGCTCGTGCTCCAGACCGTCGAATCCCACACCGAGGGCATGCCGACCCGGGTGGTGACCGGCGGCGTCGCGCCGATCCCCGGTGCGACCATGATGGAGCGCCGCGACCACTTCGTCGAGCACCTCGACCACGTTCGCGAGTTCCTCATGAACGAGCCGCGCGGGCACGCCGCCATGAGCGGGGCGATCCTCCAGCCGCCGACCCGGCCCGACGCGGACTGGGGCGTGCTGTTCATCGAGGTCTCCGGCTGCCTGCCGATGTGCGGGCACGGCACGATCGGGGTGGCGACGGTGCTGGTCGAGACGGGCATGGTGCCGGTGGCCGAACCGGTCACCACGGTCCGCCTCGACACCCCGGCGGGCCTGGTCCAAGTCGAGGTGCGGGTCGAGGACGGGGTGGCGAAGGACGCCACGCTCGTCAACGTCCCCGCGTACTCGGTCGGGCTCGACCGCGTCGCCACCCTCAAGGACGGCCGCGAGATCCGCTACGACCTGGCGTTCGGCGGGAACTTCTACGCGTTCGTCGACCTCGACGACCTCGGCCTGCCCTTCGACCGGGCCGCCAAGAACGAGCTGATCGCGGCCGGGCTCGACATCATGGAGGCGGTGAACGCCGAAGCGGAGCCGGTGCACCCGCTGGAGCCGTCGATCCGGGGCCTCCACCACGTCTACCTGACGGCGCCCGGCTCGGACGCGAAGCACTCCCGGCACGCCATGGCCATCCACCCGGGCTGGTTCGACCGCTCGCCTTGCGGCACCGGCACTTCCGCGCGCATGGCGCAGCTCCACGCCCGCGGGCTGCTCGGTCTCGGCGACGAGTTCGTCAACGAGTCGTTCATCGGCTCGCGGTTCACCGGCCGCCTCCTCGGCGAGACCGAGGTCGCCGGGATGCCCGCTGTCATCCCGTCCGTCACCGGCCGGGCCTGGATCACCGGTACCGCCCAGTACACCCTCGACCCCGAAGACCCCTTCCCCAGCGGTTTCATCCTCTAGGCCCTCCCGCATACTGTGACGCGCCACGTGTGACATACCACTGAGGAGGTCCTGATGCCAGCTCGAACAGGAGCCGCGCCCGCCGTCGCGATGACCCTGCCCGAGATGGGCGGGCGCCGCGCCAGCTACCGGGAGCGCATCGGCGAGGCCCTGCGGGCCGCCGTCATCACCGGCGAGCTCGCCCCGGGCAAGGTCTACTCGGTGCCGGTCCTCGCCGAGCAGTTCGGCGTCTCCGCCACGCCCGTGCGCGAGGCGATGCTTGACCTCGTCAAGGAGGAACTGGTCGAACCCGTGCCCAACAAGGGCTTCCGGGTGAAGGTCGTCTCCGAGGCGCAGCTCGACGAGTACACCAAGCTGCGCGAACTCATCGAGATCCCCACTACCGTGGCGCTCGCGACGACCGCCGACCCCGCCGACATCGAGGCGCTGCGCCCGCTCGCGCAGGCCATCATCGACGCCGCCTCCGAGGAAGACCTCATCGCCTACGTCGAGGCCGACATGCGCTTCCACCTGGAGATGCTCGCCCTCTCCGGCAACCAGACCCTCGTCGAGACCGTGCGCAACCTGCGCCAGCGCTCGCGCCTGTACGGCCTGACGGCCCTCCTGGAGCTCGGCGAGCTGGAGGAGTCGGCCGGGGAGCACATGGAGATCCTGCACGGCCTCCTCACCCGCGACCCGGAGTACGTGCAGCAGGTGATGGAGCTGCACCTCAGCCACGTCAGGGGCTCCTGGGCGCAGCCTGCCTGACCCGGACACGCGAAGCGGCCGTGAGCGTGATGCTCACGGCCGCTTCGCGTTGCGTCTGATCAGTGGTCGTCCCAGTGCCCGGCGTGGGCGGCGTGGCGGTGGCCGTCGTGCACGTAGTCGTGGTGGTCGCCGTGGGCGACCGCGACGTGCCCGCAGCCCTTGCCGTGCTGGTGCGCGTGCCCGTCGTGGACGAGGTGCCCTTGCGGCTCGCACTCGTCGAAGTGCTCCCCGTGAGCCCGGTGCAGGTGCCCGTCGTGGGCGTAGTCGGTGTGGTCGCCGTGCAGCACTGCGACGTGTCCGCAGTCTTTGCCGTGGTGGTGCGCGTGCGCGCCGTGTTCCTTGTGCGCGGCCATGTCGCCGCCCCTTTCAGTCTTTCCCCGTTGCGGGCCGGCGCGAAGGCGCGGCCCGGTGTCACCGTAGCGTCCCGCGGCGCCCGTTTTGAACGCTTTTCACGAACCGGTGGGACGGGTTCCCGACATTCCGGGGCCGCGCTCGGCGTCGCGTATCGCCGCGGCCGCGTTGATGAGCCCGATGTGGCTGAAGGCCTGCGGGAAGTTCCCGAGCATCGCGCCGGACGCGGTGTCGATCTCCTCCGACATGAGTCCGAGGTCGTTCGCGCAGGCGGCGGCCTCCTCGAAAACCTCGCGGGCCCGCTCGGTCCGGCCGGTCAGGGCCAGCGCCTGGGCGAGCCAGAACGTGCACATGACGAACGCGCCCTCGTCGCCTTCGAGCCCGTCGGTCCCCGCTTCGTAACGGCGCACCAGGCCGCGCCGGGCTTGGAGCCGCTCGGCGATGACGTCGACGGTGGAGACGACGCGCGGGTCGTCGCCGGGGAGGAAGCCGACGGCGGGCAGGAGGAGGACGGCCGCGTCGAGGTCGTCGCCGTCGAACGCCGCTCCGAAGGCGCCGAGTTCGGGTTTCCACGCATGGGTCTCGATGTCCTCGCGGATGCGGTCGCGGACGGCGGCCCATCCGGCCGCGAGCTTGAGCGGGTGGCGGTGGGCGGGGATGGTGTCGTCGGCTTCGACGAGTTCGGCGTGCTTGACGGCGCGGTCGAGGGCGACCCAGCACATGAGCTTGGAGTACGTGTAGTGGCGGGGTTTGCCGCGGGACTCCCAGATGCCGTGGTCGGGCCTTCCCCATTGGTCGGCGGCGGCGTCGGCGACGACGGTGAGGAAGTGGCGGGCGGCCGCGTCGAGGTGGTCGAGGTGGGGGCGCAGACGCCAAGCGGCGTCGAGGAGTTCGCCGTAGACGTCGAGCTGCGGTTGGCGCCAGGCGGCGTTGCCCACGCGCACGGGGCGCGAACCGCGCCAGCCGGAGAGGTGCGTGAGTTCCCTTTCGGACAGGTCGTGCTCGCCGCCGACGCCGAACATGATCTGGAGCGGACTCTGCGGGAGGTAGTGGGCGGCGGCACGGGTGATGAACTCGAAGAACGCGATGGCCTCCTCGGTGCATCCGGCGGACGCGAGCGCTTGGACGGTGAAGCTCGCGTCGCGGATCCACGAGTAGCGGTAGTCCCAGTTGCGTCCGGCGCCGACGGCTTCGGGCAGTGAGGTGGTGGGGGCGGCGACGATGGCGCCGGTGGGCTGGTATCGGAGCGCTTCAAGGACGAGGACGGAACGGCGCACGAGGTGGGGCAGGGGGCCGTCCCAGGCGGGGTGTGCGTCGCTCCAGTGCTGCCAGCCCTGGATGGTCTCCTCGAGTTCGGCGTCGACGGCTTCAGGAGTCCAGGTCGCGGGCGGTTCGTCGGCCAGCCCGGCGGATTGGGTGACGAAGCGGAGCTTGTCGCCGGTGTGGAGGGTCATTCGGGTGTGGGCGCTGTCGTCGGTCTCCAATGGGATGGGGCTGGTGAGGACGAAGCGGACGGGGCCGCCGGTCGCGAGGACGCCGCCCGGGAGGGCCGTGAAGATGGGTTTGACGAGCCCGAATTCGGGGCGCGGTTTGAAGTCGAAGTCGATCTCGACTTCGCCGGCGGTGCATTCGAGGACGCGGATGGTGGCCCTGGGGGCGCGGGAGGCGAGCCTGAGCCGGATGCCGGTCTCGGCTTCGACCGAGGGGCCGATGGCGAAGGCGTCGATGAGGTGGGCGGTACCGGTGGCGGTGGTGAAGACGGTGCGCAGGACGAAGGTGTCGCCGACATAGGAGCGTTCGCTGGTGAAGGGGCCGGAGGGGCTGATCGACCAGTGGCCGGCGTCGGGGTCGAGCAGGCGGCCGTAGACGGCGGGGCTGTCGAAACGGGGTCGGCAGAACCAGTCGATGGAACCTTCGGAGGAGACGAGCGCGGCGCAGCGGCGGTCGGAGAGGAGTGCGTAGTCCTCGATGGGGCGGCTGTAGTCGGCCGGGTCCGTCGCCGGGACGTCCTGTCGGTCCATTGTGCGTCTCCTCGCCTTCGGCCCTGGCGGCATTGTATGGCGCGCAGCGGGAGCCTCGGTGGCGTTCGGTGGCATATGCCATGCGACATGTGACATACCACTGGCATCCACGGGGTAACGGCCGGGCGGCGGGCGATCCTGGAGGGCTCGGGCGCCCGTGACAGGTGAGGCGCCTTCCGGTTTTGTGACCCGGGACAAGTCCCCGACCACTAGAAATGAATACGGTTTTCATTTGGATATGGTTCCGGAGCGTACCGTCCGAACCTCCCCGTTGGAGTCCTCCCTTGCCTGTCTCCCGCCGTTCGCTCCTCGCGGCCGCCTCCACTGCCCCGGTCCTCGGCCTGGCCGCCTGCTTCTCCGAAGGGCCCGAGGGAACCGGCGCGTCCGGGCGGATCCGGGTCGCGCACATGCAGCCGCCCCGCTCCGCGCTCTCCCCGCTCACCGACGACGCGTTCAAACTCTCCCGCTGGGCCACCGCCGAGACGCTGGTCGTCCTCGACCCCGACGGCAACGCCCTCCCCTGGCTCGCCACCGAATGGGTCCGGGACGGCAGCACCTGGACCTTCACGCTCCGCGAAGACGTGGTCTTCCACGACGGCACCGCGTTCACCGCCGAGGCCGTCGCGAACTCGCTCACCGTCGCCGCCCAGGCCGCACCGAAGCCGCGCATCCTCGACGGCGTGGACCTCACCGTCGCCGCCGCCGGGAACACGGTCGCCGTCACCACGGCGAGCATCGATCCCCTGCTCCCCCACCGCCTGTCATCCCCGCAGCTGTCGATCCTCGCCGCGAAGGCCTACCGCGACGGCATCGTCGACCCGGTGGGCGCGGGCACCGGCGCGTTCGTCCTCACCGCCGTCGACGGCACCTCCTCGGCCGCGCTCGACCGCAACGACGACTGGTGGGGCGGCGACGTCCTCGCCGAAGGCATCGACGCGTCGTTCATCCCCGACGGCACCGCCCGCGCCGGGAAGCTCCGCGCGGGCGAGGCCGACATCGTCGAATCCATCCCGGTCTCCCAGGCGGGCCTGCTCGAACCCGACCAGATCACCGAGGTGCCCATGCCGCGCACCTGCACGCTCTACCTCAACTGCTCGACCGGGCCATTCAGCGACCCCGGCGTGCGCGCCGCCGCCCGCGAGGCGATCGACGCGGCCCTCATCGTCGACGGCGTCTACGACGGCAGCGCCGACCTCGCCGAAGGCCTGCTCGGCCCCGCGATCCCGTGGGCCGCCGAACGCGCCGGACGCACGCAGCCCACCGCCGCGGCAGAGGCCACGGGCACCTCGATCACGTTGGGCACCTTCACCGACCGGGCAGAACTGCCCGAGGTCGCGCAGGTCCTCCAGCAGCAGCTGCAGGACGCCGGGTTCACCGTGGCACTCGACATCCGCGAGTACGCGAACATCGAGGCGGACGCGCTCGACGGCGCGTTCGACGCGTTCCTGCTCTCGCGCGCGACAGTCCTGGACTCCGGCGACCCGGTCGCGTACCTGTTCTCCGACTTCGGGTCCGTCGGCTCGTTCAACCTCTCCCAGTTCGCCGACGACGGGGTCGACGCGGCCCTCGAGACGGCGTCGGCGGCCGAGCCCGGCGAGGAGCGGCGCGCGGCCGTGCTCGCGGCGGAGACGGCGATCCTCAACGCGGACGCGGCCGTCCCGCTCCTGCACGAACGGGTCATCCAGGGCGACGCGGCGGGCGTCACCGGGTCCATCAAGGACCCGCGCGAACGCGAACTCGTCGGCCCCGAGACCCGCGTGGCGTAGCGGTGCGCCACGCCATCGCCCGACTGGCCGCGCTGGCGGCGCTGCTCGCCGTCGTCGGCCTGCTGCCGTGGTTGTCCCGCAACGACCCGGCGCTCACGGTGCTCCGCGCCAAATCGGCCGAACAGGAGGCCACTCCTGAAGCGCTCGACGCGATCCGCGCCGACCTCGGACTCGACGCCGGACCGCTCGCGCTCCTGGGCCGGTGGGCCGCGGGCCTGCTCCGCGGCGACCTCGGCACGTCGTGGGTCTCCGGGTACCCGGTCGGACCCGCGGTCGCTTCCGGTCTCGGGACCTCGTTGACGCTCATGGCATGTGCGCTCGCGGTGGCGCTGCTCCTGGCGGCCGCGCTATGTGCGCCGACGGTCTGGCGCGGCGCGCGGGGCACCCTCGGTGACGGCCGCCCCGGCGGTGCGATCGGCGCGGTCCTGGTGGCGTGCCCCGAATTCCTCATCGCCACGGTCGGACTCATCGTCGTCGGCGTCTGGCTCGGCTGGCTCCCCACATCGGGCTGGACCGGGCCCGCGAACCTCGTCCTGCCCGCGGTCGCCATGGGCATCCCCGCCGGGGCGCTGCTCGGCAGGCTCCTCGGCGACGCACTGCCGGGCGCGTTCGACGAGCGGTGGGTGGCGCTGTGGCGCTCGGCCGGGGTCGCGGACGGCCGCATCGCGCTCGGCGTGCTGCGCCGCGCCCTGCCCGCGGTGATGCCGCAGTTCGGGATGATCGTGGTCGCGCTGACCGGCGGGGCCGTCGCGGTCGAGACGATCTTCGCGATTCCGGGGATCGGCAGGACCGCGTTGGGGGCGGCCAAATCCCAGGACCTGCCGCTGCTGCAGGGCAGCGTGCTCGCGCTCATGTGCCTCGGGCTCGCCGCCGGCGCGGTCGGGCAGCTCGCCCGGCGCGCCATGCTCGGCTCGGGCCTGCGCGACGCCGCGCTGAGCCCGCCCCCGCCTCCGCGCACGCCAGCGGGCGCGAGGCAATACGTGGTCCCGGGGGCTCTCGCGACGGTCCTGGCGCTGGTCGTGGTGTGGGGCATGCTCCGCGACCCGCTCGCACTCGACGTCACCGCGAAACTGCTGCCGCCCTCGTGGGAGCACCCGCTCGGCACGGACGCGCTCGGGCGCGACGTGCTCGCCCGCCTCGGCCACGGCGCAGCCCACACGGTCGGCGCAGCCGTCGCGGTGTGCGCGTTCGGGTTCACGCTCTCGCTCGCACTCGGCTTCGCGCCAAGAGTGTCCTCAGGCATCGCCGACGTCGCGAACGCAGTCCCGGCGGTGCTCGCCGGGGTGCTCGTGGCGGCGGCACTCGGCCCGGGGACGGCGGGCGCGGCAATCGCGGTCGCGCTGGTCTCATGGCCGAACCTGACCGCGCACGCGGCCGCTCTGACGCAGGAGGCCAGGGCCGCTTCATATCTGACCGCGCAACGGGCCCTCGGCGCGAGCCCGGCGTGGATCACGGTCCGGCACGTGCTGCCGGAGATCGCAGGTCCGCTCGCGCGGCACGCAGTCCTGCGGCTACCCGGGACGGCGCTGGCGATCGCCTCGCTCGGTTTCCTCGGACTCGGCACGCAGCCGCCGACGCCCGAATGGGGGCTCCTGCTCGACGAATCGCGGGCCTACGTCGAGGTCGCGCCCGCCGCGGCGCTGGCTCCGGCCGCGGCGATCGCCTTCCTTGCGGCCCTGACGGTGTCGAGCGCGAACCTGACCCGGCTCCCGCGCCGGAAGGCGGCGTTTGCATGAGGACCCACATGCCCGGAGTGCCTGACATTCGCGATCTTCCCGGCGTCAGCCTTCAAATCGGACACCCGGGGACCCCCCGATTTCCACTCTGCCCGCCGGGTACGACAATCCAACGCCTCCGCGTGTCACTCGAAAAGGTGAAGGCCCCGTGAGCGATCCCATACTCGAGGTGCGCGATCTCCACGTCGCGATCGGACGGACCGAGGCCGTGCGCGGTGTCTCCTTCCACGTTGATCCCGGAGAGACCGTGGCGCTGGTCGGCGCTTCAGGCGCCGGGAAGTCGCTGACCGCCAAGGCGATCCTCGGACTCTTGCCCCAGTCCGCTCACGCTTCCGGCAGCGCGGTGGTCGACGGCACCGAGGTCCTGGGCGCGAGTCGGGCGGTGCTCGGCGGGTTGCGCGGACGCGTCCTCGCCTACGTGCCGCAGGACGCGCTGACAGTGCTGAGCCCCGTCCACCGGGTCGGCGACCAGATCGCCGGAGCCATCGCATCGGTGCGCGGCATCGGCATGGAAGCCGCCCGGTTCGCCGCGATCGACGCGCTCGACGCCGTCGGCATCCCCGACCCGGCCGCGCGCGCCCGCGACTACCCGCATCAGTTCTCCGGCGGCATGCGCCAGCGCGCAGTCATCGCGCTCGCCACCGCGGCCTCGCCGAAACTCATCGTTGCCGATGAGCCGACCACGGCGCTCGACGTGTGCACCCGGACCCAGATTCTCGACCTGCTGCGGGACCGCTGCGCCGCAACGGGGGCGGGGATGCTCGTCATCACCCACGACCTTGCGGTAGTCGACGAGTACGCCGACCGGGTGCTCGCCATCGAGGACGGTCGGCTGCTCGCCGAGGCGGCGCCGGTGCGTCCGGTGGTCACGCCGCGTGCGCCTCTGGTCGACGCGCCGCCGTTGTTGGAAGTCCGTGATCTAACAGTGGAATATCACATGTCACATGTGCCGCTCCACCATCGACTGCGAGCGTTCACGAGCCGAGGTCGCAATCGCAGCCGTGAACACAGCGGCAGCGGCAGCGGCAGCGGCAGCGGCAGCGGCGATCACGATACGGGCTCGCGAGCGCCGAACGAGGCTGAGGCCGCGGCTGTTCAGCGTGGACGGTCGGGAGGTCGCGCGGTGGACGGCGTCTCGTTCGACATCGCGGCCGGAGAGACGTTGGCGCTCATCGGGCCTTCGGGTTCGGGGAAGTCCTCGACTGCGGCAGCGGTGCTGCGTCTGCTTCGGCCCGCGCGCGGCACGGTCTTGTTCGAGGGCCGGGACCTTACGGCCATGCCCGAACGCGAGCTGCGCACACTGCGCCGGCGGTTCCAGCCTGTGCTGCAGGACCCGTACGGCTCACTCAGTCCGCGGCTCTCTGCGGCGGAGGCCGTGGCCGAGCCGCTTCGGGTACAGCGCCGCTGGGACCAGGTCGCGGGCCCGGCGAAGGTGCGGGAGCTGTTCGCGCTCACCGGGCTCGGTTCCGAACTGGCCGACCGGCGTCCGCACGAGCTCTCCGGCGGCCAGTGCCAGCGCGTGAACATCGCGCGGGCGCTGGCGAGCGAGCCGCGTCTGCTGGTCCTCGACGAGCCGACGTCGGCGCTCGACGCTCCGCTACGGCAAGGGATCTTCGAACTGCTCATCGAGATTCAGGAGCGGCTGGGTCTGAGCTACCTGTTCATCTGCCACGACCTTGAAGCGGTGCGAGGTTTCGCGCATCGGGTGGCGGTGATGGAGCGCGGTCGGATCGTGCGATGCGGTCCGACGCAGGAGGTGTGCAACACGCTCGGTGCCGGTGCGGAGGCGGGTACGGAGGCCGAGGCGGTTCGCTAGTGCCGCAGTCGCCCTGAGGCCCATCGGAACGCTCGGCGACCCACGGCCTTCGGCTCACGCACCGCACCTCGCCCCGGCCGCCAACTCGCGCAGGGAGCAGGGCGTCGGCCTGCTCTCGCCCGCCGGAACCGTCCGGCTAGAACCGTCCGAACAGCCACGATCCCGGGGACGGTTCTCCGATGCAGAAGTCCCGCACGGCGTCGACGATCTCGTCGGCGCTGATGTGCCCGTCCCCGTTGGCGTCCAGTTGCTCGCAGGTCGCCGCAGCCTCGTCGCTGCCGATGCGGCAAGCGGTGAGGAGCCGGTCGAGCTCGGTCCGGTCGAGGGTGCGGCTGGCGTCGTCGTCGACCAGGGCGATGACGGCTTCGGCGAGCGGGCGCACGGCCGTCGCGAACCCCGAACGGTCGCCTTCAGCGGCGGCTTCCCTTGCGGCCCAAGCGCGGTACTCGGCGGCGCTGACCATACCGTCGTGATCGGTGTCGGCGGCGGTCCGGACGGCGTTCCACAGCCGCCGGTAGCCGTCGCGTACCGCGGCGGCCTTCGCCGAGCGGGGCGCATGGCCGAGGCTGCGGGCCAGGCGCAGCGCGAACGCGTCGTAGTCGTCACGGGCGAGCCGGCCGTCGCCACTGCGGTCGAGCAGGTCGAAACGGTGGGCCGGGATGTCGTGCGCGGTGTCGGCGGCGTCGAGGTGCTCGCGGCCGAAGTCGATCGCGTCGGGCTGGCCGGTCTCCAGCATCCCGGCGTGGTCGGCGCCGATATGGGTGGCGTACGCGACGTCGGCGCCAGCGCGGCGCAGGCCGTCGGCGAAGCGCTCTACGGGCTGGTGCGGGATGATCTCGTCGTCGCGGCTGGAGGTGATGAACACGGGCCGGTCGAGGTAGGTGACGGGGGCGCTGACGGCGTCGAGGACGTCGGCGATCTCGGGCCGCGCGGTGATGCCGGTGGTGCCCGCCTGGTCGTTGGTGATGCCGCGCACGGCCTGGAACATCTCGCGGAGCGTGGCGCGGGTGGCCCAGGCGACGAGTTCGGCGCCGAGCGGGGTGAGGACCGCGTCGGGTGCGAAGTCTGGCCGGGTCGAGGCGATCCCGGCGAGTGTGAGGGGCACGATCGGGGAGAGCGGGGCGCCGCCGTCGGCGGTGAGTTCGGCGATGAGGTCCTTGACGCAGGCGGCGGGCGCTACGGCGATGGTGCCGCGGAAGTCGAGTTCGGGGGCGTACCCGGTGGCGATGTTCGCGACGTGCATGGCGGCGTGACCGCCTTGGGAGAACCCGGCGACGAGCCAGGCGGTGGAGATGTTCTGGTCGAGGCCCTGGAGGGCGCGGACGGCGTCGATGACGTCGTCGGCCACGGCCTCGCCGTTGAAGTACGGGTGCGGGCCCGGGGTAGACAGTCCCTCGTAGTCGGTGGCGGCGACGGCGTACCCGGCGGCGAGCCAGCGGTCGATGTGGTCGAGTTCCAGGCGGGCGAAGCCGGAGCGGGAGGGCGCGGAGGCATCGCTGAGGCCGGTGGTGCCGTGGGCGAAGCCGACGACGGGCCAGCCGCCTTCGGGGGCGGTCCCGGCGGGGATGAAGGCGCTGCCGCTGACGAGCCGCTGGCCGCCGTCGTACCCGTAGCCGCGGTAGTGGATGCGGTAGGCGTCGGCGGCGGCGCGGGGCCGGTGCTGGCGGGCGAGGGGCTGGTGGCGGACCAGTGTTCCGGGTGTCCAGGTCATGGGCGTCCCTTTCGAGCCTGAGCAGACAAGCGTTCAGGACAAAAAGGATATGCGCGGACAGGGCCGTGGGCGGGGATCTCGGGGCGGTGTCGGCGGGTGGCGCCCGGGGTTCGGACGCCACCCGGGTCGCTCGCGGGTTAGCGCTCGGCGCGCCGGTACTGGCGCGGGAGCGGGTGGTCCTCGCCGAGCTCGCGCGCGGCCTGGCGGGGCCAGTACGGGTTGCGCAGGAGCTCGCGGCCGAGCAGGACGGCGTCGGCGCCGCCGTCGGCGATGATCTTCTCGGCCTGCTGCACCTCGGTGATGATGCCGACGGCGGCGGTCGGCATCCCGGTCTCGCGGCGGATGCGTTCGGCGAACGGCACCTGGTAGCCGGGGCCCGAGGGGATCACGGCGTCCGGGAGGTTGCCGCCGGTCGAGACGTCGACCAGGTCGACGCCGTGCTCGCGCAGCAGCGCCGCGAGCCGCACGGTCTGGTCGGCGGTCCAGCCTTCGGGTTCGATCCAGTCGGTCGCCGAGAGCCGGAACAGCACCGGCACCTGCTCCCCCACGGCCGCGCGCACCGCGTCGGCGATGTCGAGCGGGAGGCGGGCGCGGCGCTCGAAGTCGCCGCCGTAGGCATCGTCGCGGTGGTTCGCGACCGGGGAGAGGAACTCGTGGACGAGGTAGCCGTGCGCGCCGTGGACCTCGATGACCTCGTACCCGGCGGCGAGCGCCCGCTTCGCAGCTTCGGCGAAGGCGGTGACGACGCCCTGGATCGCTGCGACGGTGAGCTCGTGCGGGGCGGCGTGGTCGCCGTCGAACGCGATCGCGCTGGGCGCCACCGGTTCCCAGCCGCCCTCATCGGCACTCAGCGTGCCGCGGGTCCGGCCGAGCCCGTCGGTGCTCGCCTTGCGTCCGGCGTGGGCGATCTGGATGCCGGGGACGACACCTTGGCCGCGCATGAACGCGGTGATCCGCCGGTGGCCCTCGACCTGGGCGTCGTTCCAGATCCCGAGGTCCATCGGGCTGATGCGGCCTTCGGGTGCGATCGCGGTGGCCTCGGTCAGGATCAGGCCGGGGCCGCCCGCCGCGCGGGACCCGTAGTGCTGCAGGTGCCAGTCGTTCGGCACGCCCGCGGCGGGTCCGGTGGGTTCGGCGCTGTACTGGCACATCGGCGCCATCCAGATCCGGTTGGGGATGGTGGTCCCGCGCAGTGTGATCGGGGTGAACAGGTTGCTGGTCACGTTGACTCCCTTGAGGTTTCGGGTGCTAGCCGATGAGGGCGAGGAGGGCGTCGGCCGCGGCGGCGGACGACTGCGGGTTCTGGGCGGTGACGAGGTTGCGGTCGACCTCGACATGCGAGGTGAACGGGTCGGCGGCGACGAACGCGACCCCGGCGGCTTCGAGCCGGTCCTGCAGCAGCCACGGGGCCTTGTCGGCCAGGTGGGCGAGCCGCTCTTCGGCGTTGGTGAACCCGGTGGCGCGGTATCCCGCGAACGCGTTCGCGCCGTCGTCCTCGGCGGCGAGGGCCGCGGCCACGCCGTGGCAGACCAGGCCGACCGGTGTGCCCGCGCGCAGCGCTGCGGCGAGCAGGCGGCCGGATGCGGCGTCGACGGCCAGGTCCTCCATGGGGCCGTGCCCGCCGGGCACGTACACGGCGTCGAACTCGGCGAGGTCGACATCGTGGAGGTCGACGGGCTTGGCGAACTCGGCGGCCGAGGCGACGACGGTGCGGAAGTGGGCAGCGGTCTCGGTGCCGCCGTTGGCCTCGTCGGTGAGGCTGGACGGGTCAACGGGCGGGACGACGCCGCCGGGGGTGGCCACGGTGACCTCGTGCCCGGCGTGCGCGAACGCCTCGAGCGGGACTACGGCTTCTTCGGCCCAATAGCCGGTGGTGTGGGCGGTGCCGTCGTTGAGCGTCCACGCGCTCGCCCCGGTCATGACAAACAGGATCTTCGCCACAGGGATTCCTTTACGTTCTTGTTGCGGTGCTTGCTAGTCGGTGAAGCTCGCGAAGTAGGACGCGGCCATGTCCTCGCCGCCGTGCCCCTTCGCGGAGGCGCGGCGGAAACGCTCGACCCCGGCCTCGCCCAGGTCGAGGCGTACGCCGTTCGCGCGGGCGGCCTCGACGATGAGCCGGGCGTCCTTCTCGGCGGTGTCCAGGCCGAAACTGGTGTTCGCGGTGTCGCCGCCGAGGATCAGGCCGCCCTTGACGCGGGCGTATCCGGCGTCCAGTGGGCCGCCCTCGATGAGCTCGTAGAACCGCTGCGGGTCGACGCCAAGGCCTTCGGCGAGCGCGAGGACTTCGCCGATGCCGTGGGTGAGCACGAAGACCCAGCTGTTGGCGACGAGCTTGAGCCGCGAAGCGGTGCCGTCGGCGCCGTCGCTGCCGGTCCACACGGTCTTGGCGCCGACGGCGTCGAACACGGCGTTCGCGGCCGCATCCTCATTGGGCCCGGAAGCGAGGACGGTGAGCTTGCCGGCCTCGGCCGGTTCGCGGGTGCCGAGGACGGGGGCGTCGAAGAAGACGAGGCCGTGTTCGCTTGCGAAGGCGGCGAGGTCGGCGATGCCTTCGATGCCCGCGGTGGTCGACTGAATCCAGCGGGTGCCGGGGCGCAGGGCGGGGGCGGCCTGGCGCATGACGTCGAGCACGGCGGGGCCGTCGTGGAGCATGGTGACGACTACTTCGGCGCCGGTGGCGGCTTCGGCGGGGGTGTCGGCGATGCGGACGCCGTCGGCGGCGAGCGGTTCGGCCCTGCCGCGGCTGCGGTTCCAGGCGGTGACCTCGTGCCCGGCGCGGGCGAGGTTGCGGGCCATGGCGGCCCCCATGATGCCGGTGCCCAGGACTGCCACAGTCGGCTTGTCGCTCATCGGTTCTCCTGTCCGCAGGCCCTCGCGGGCGTGCACGGTGCTCAGTGCTGCCGAAACCCACATTACTTGCAGACGCCGACTAATGCAAGCGACGGTTATTCGCCTGTGCGGTATATCGCTGTACACTGTTACCGACACGGACCGCACCGACCGGAGGAGCATCGTGAGCACAGCACCGCCCCCCAGTACCGCGCTGGCCCAGCACTGGTGCGCCTTGTCCGCGCTCCACGACGGTATCGCCGACCGCATCGAACGGCGGCTCGAAGCCGCGCACGGGCTGTCCGTACGCGAGTTCTCCCTGCTCACCGTCCTCGACAGGCAGGCGCCGGGCAGGCACCTGCAGATGCGCCAGGTCGCCGAGGCGATCGTGCTGAGCCAGAGCGCGACCACGCGCCTGGTGACCCGCATGGAGGACCGGGGGCTGCTGCAGCGCACCATCTGCGCCGACGACCGCCGCGGGATCTACACCGACGTCACCGGGCCCGGGCGCCAGTTGCTGGCGGAGGCGACGCCGACGCACGACGCGGCGCTGGCCGAAGCGCTTGAAGCGGCACGGGAGAACCCCGAGTTCACGCCGCTCGTGGAAGTGTTGGAGCGCATCGGCAAGGAGTGAAGGCGGGGCTCAGCCCTTCCAGAACTTGGCGCCGGTGCGGGCGAGAGTGTCGGACTGCGCGCGGTTGAAGTGCGACTTGAAGCGGAAGTTGAGATAGAGGACCGGCGGCTCGGACTCGACGCGGAAGACGTTCCCCAGCCAGCGGACGGGGTGTTCGTCAGCGAGCTCCCACAGCTGCACGATCCGGTCGCCGGGGGTGATCGTCATTCTGATGTGTATCCCGGCGAGTTCCAGATCCTCGAAACGCGCCCAACCCGCGTCCCCCGGGTCGGGATATCCGTCCGGCAGTGGGCCTTCGTCGTTTCCGCTCATCTCCGGGCCAGCCGTTTCATGCATTGATGACATTCTGGTCTTCATCATCGCAGACCACGGTATGCACGCAACTGCCGCACAGAGTGACACGGGGCCCGCAAAGCCCAGGATAGTAGGCGCTTCGGGCGGACCACTCGCGGGAACGGGCGCGATCGGGACCCGGAGGTGACCGGCGACCGGTGCGCCGTGCCCGGAACGCCGCGCGGTTCCGGCGGCCGGATACTGGGGCCATGAAGCTCAGCCGCGCGGTCTCGGTGTTCCTGCTCGCCTTCGGTGTCTGGTCGGTCTACATCTGGACGACCTTCGTGAAGAACCTGTTCGAGGACGTCAGCGGCCTGGCGTTCGACGCCGCGGGCGATCCGACCGCCTACTTCTGGGTCCACTTGGGACTCTCAGTCGTCTCGTTCGGGCTCGGCGTCGCGATCGGCGTGATCGGTCTGCGCGGGTTCCTGGCCGACCGCCGCGCACGGCGCGGCTGACTCCCCAAAGGAGCATTCGGCGACTGGACGACTCGTCCATGAGTCGGATATCCGACCGGACTCAATTCACCCGAACGAGCCAAAGCGGCCGCGCGATTCGCGCGGCCGCTGCATACTCACGCGGCTTCGAGCGCCGCCACGGTCGCCTCGGCGGCGGCGCGGTCGCGCTCCCCCTCGGCCTCGGTCAGATGGTCGATGGCGCGCAGCAGGCCCCAGGCGCGCAGGCGCTCCCGGTCGACACCGAGCCCCTCGGACACCGCGTCGAGCAGGACGGCGCCGCTGTGCGGACCGAGGTGCTGCAGCATGAACAAGAGGTAGCCGCCGTCGAAGGCCCGCTCGGCCAGGTACGGCTTGGGGTCGATGACGAGCCACGGTTCGCGTTCGGCCGAGACGATGTTGCCCAGGTGCGTGTCGCGGTTGCCGATCCCGGTCTCGGGCGGGTCGGCCAGCCGGTCGCACAGCTCGAGGGCGAGGTCGAGGCGGGACGCGGCCGGGCCCTTCCGGGCGTCGCCGCGCGGATCGCCGTACTCCTCCCGCCACTGATCGAGCATCCCGGTCGCCGCGGGGAGGTCCGGGAACCCGTCGGCGGACTCCATGGGCCGCCACAGCCGCCGGTAGAGGCCGCAGGCGATGCCGATGCGCCGCCACGCCGCCTCCGGGGTGCGGTGGCCGAAGAAGCGGGTCGACTTGAGGCGGTTGCCGGGGACGGCCCGCTCCAGCAGCATCGCTCCCGTCTCGGGGTCGTACTCGTGCAGGCGCACCGCCCCGTCGCCCGCGTACCGGTGCAGCGCAGTCGGTTCGGCCGCGTTCTCACCGTCGCGGTAGATGACCTTGAGGACCGCCTGCTCGCCGGACTCGCGCCGCACCGGGACCACATAGGAGTGGCTGCCGCCGCCGTAGGGCGGTCCGTCCATCCGCAGCGACCACAACCGCTGCAGACGCCAGACCGTCTTGGGGAGTCCGTCGAGCCAGTCCTGACCGGCACTGCCGTGCCAGGCGAGGACGTCGCGGCGGACCGAGGAGGGAACCACACCGAATCGCATCGGTACAGTATCGGGCAACACCGATTGCCGCCGCAATCCGCATACGCATGGGAGCCAAGCGGACCGGCCCGGTCAGCCCTTCGATTCGAGCGCGTCCACCGCTTCGGTAACCGCGGTGTCACCGCCCCGCAGCTCCAGGACCAGGCGCGACACCGCCGGGCGGCGCAGGAGTTCCGCCAGTACAGCGGCCACATCGGAGCGGGTGACGTCACCCGGACCCAACGGCGGCTCGGCCAGGCGCACCTGGCCGGTCGGCGCGTCGTTCGTGAGCGAACCCGGCCGCAGGATCACCCAGTCGAGGTCCCTGGCGCGCAGGTCCTCCTCAGCAGCGGCCTTCGCCGCCTTGTACGCCGCCCACACCTCGCCGCGCGCCGGGTCCGGCTCGGTATCGGTGCCCATACTGGAGATCTGCAGGAAGCGGCGCACGCCCGCGCGTTCGGCCGCGTCGGCGAGCAGGACCGAGGCGGCCCGGTCGACGGTGTCCTTGCGGGCCGCGCCGCTGCCCGGGCCGGCGCCCGCGGCGAACACCACGGCGTCGACCTCCTCGTACATCTCGGAGGCGAGGAGCCCGCCGAGGTGCTCGACATCGGCCTGCTCCAGGTCGAGGACGATGGGGCGCCCGCCGATCGCGGTCAGGTCCTCGGCGTGGTCGGGATTGCGGATGAGCCCGGTGACCGAATGCCCTTCGGCCGCCAGGATCTCGGTCAGGCGCAGCGCGATCTGCCCGTGCCCTCCGGCGATGACGACATGCATACGGCCCAGCCTAACCCGGCTCGCGGCGGCGCGTGCCGCTCTGCGCCGCACCGGAGCCGCCCTCGCGAATCGGGTCGCCGCACGCCGTCGGGCTCTTGCTCGCCGCACCGCAGACGAGCGCGAACCGCACCGCCATGTGCGGCCGGGCCCGGCCACCGGCTGCCGCTTGCAACTGCCGGAACGCGGGCGCGAACGGCACCACCCACCGAGAACCGCTGAAAAACACCGGGTAGCTTGTTGAATCGTGAAGGATTCACACATCCTGGGACCGCTGCATGCTCCTTCCAGGAGACAGCGCGATCCCGCGCCGCCACCGCGCCGCACCGCGTGGGCGCGCCTGCTCCTCGCCGCCGCACTCGCGTTCCTGACCGTTCCGTTCACCGCCGACCCGGCACAGGCGGCCACCGACATCACCGGTCAGATCCGGGCGGGACAGGACGTCGTCCTCGACGGCGACGCGGTCGTCAACCTCGGCAGCGGCGAGACCGTCACCTACGGCGGGCGCTTCTCCGGCGTCGGCACGCTCACCATCAGCGGCACCGGCACGCTCGTCCTCACCGCCGACTCCGACTTCAGCATCCCCGAGGACCGCCAGACCCAGACCGTCGAGACCGTCGGCGAGCCGTGGCGGTGGAGCCGCATCAAGGACCCCGACCCGCCCGCCGTGACCATCGAAGCCGGAGCGACCCTCCAGTACGGCGACGGCACCGGCGCGACCGGCCTCATCGGCCACTACCCTTACGCCACGCCCGATTTCGCGTGGAACGCCCTCAACCACCGGATCGACGGCACCCTCATCGTCGCGATCCACGGGGCCCGCTACCACCCCGGCAACCTCTCCGGCTCCGGCTCGCTCGTCCAGCCGCGCAACACCTGGGACGGGCTCGCGCTCGCGGGCGACCACACCTTCACCGGCTCGATCTACAACGGCACCGGCATCCACTTCTCCGACCGCGCCTACCAGTCCCGGCTGCCCGACGTCGACAAGATCCTCAACCAGGGCTCGTTCATCGTCAACAACCAGCGCGGCAACGAGACCGTGCTGACCATGGACTTCTACTCGCGCGAGTGGGGCAACGACATCAACTTCCACTCGACCCTCGACGGCACGAAGGTCGTCATGACCGGCCAGTACTCGTGGGCCGACTCAGGCCCAGACACCGACCCCTCGCTGTCGGACCCCGCGCTGAACTACGAGGTCGTCGCCCACAACCACAACAAGCGCGGCATCAACATCGAGGGTGCCACGGTCCAATGGGGCGACGGCACCGGCGACCGGTTCTTCCTGCCCGGCAACCGCGACACGGTCTACATCAACCTCCACGGCGCCAACCACGACCAGCGCGGGCACCTCATCTTCGACTACAACGGACCGGTCCGCCTCGATGCGCCGATCGGCGGCGGGATCTACCACGACACGATGTCGGCGCCGGGCTGGGGCGATGTCACGATCGCGGGTACCGAGGGGAACGACGTGACCTTCGCCGACCAGCAGCACTACGACGGCGCCACCACGATCGAGTCCGGCGCGGTCCTGCGGCTCGGCGCGGGCGAGGACGGCGGCGACGGCTGGCTGCTCACGGGCGGCGAGCGCACCGCGATCGTCGACGAGGGCGCGCTGGTGGTCGCCAACGTCGAGCACGAGACCGACCTTGCGAACATCAGCGGCGCGGGCAGCCTCGAGCAGGCCGGTTCGGCCCCGCTCACGCTCACCGGCGGCATCGAGTACACCGGGCCGACGACGGTCTCCGGCGGCACACTTGCTCTGACCGGCGGCGACCTGGCCGCCTCAGAGTTCGTCGCGCTCTCGGGCGAGAGCGCCGTGCTCGACCTCGCGCAGGTCGAAGACCAGACGGTCACCGACCTCAGCGGCGTTGCCGGAGCCACGGTCCTGCTCGGCGGCGACGGCCTCACGATCGCCAGTGCGGGCGACACCGTCTACGCGGGCGGAGTCGAAGGCGAAGGCGGCCTGGTGAAGTCGGGCCCTGGCACGTGGACGTACTCGGGCACGAGCAGCGCCACGGGAGCGTGGACTGTCACCGAGGGCGTGCTGGCGCTCGGCGCCTCCGCTGAGGCCGACGACGCACAGGGCGCTGACGGCGGCAGTGTCGCTCCTGCCGGTGCCGAGCTTGCCGGGGACCTCGTCGTCGAACAGGGCCTGACGGTCAACGCCGCGAGCGGCGTCGGCGGAGACCTGTCGCTCGGCGGGGCTTCGACTCTGACCGTGGGCTCAAACGGGGGGCTCACGGTCGGAGGCGCGGCCACGCTCGACGGGACGCTGGCTGTCGCCTACGAGGAGGGCGGCGCGCTCCCCGAGGAGATCGTCGTCGTCACCGCCGCTGGCGGTGTCTCCGGCACCTTCGGCAACCTCGCACAGGACGCCGAGCTGGAGATCGGCGGTACGACCTACCGCATCGCCTACGACTCCGACCGAGTCGTCCTCCGAACCGACGAGCCGCAGGCAGCCGCCGAAGCGGCGGGCGGCGGCCCCGGCGCGGCCGGGCTGCCCTGGTGGGCCTATGTGATCGGTGGGTTCATATTCCTCCTGCTCATCGCTCTCGGTGTGCTGGCGTGGCTCCGGTGGCGCCGCCGGGGTGCGGTGGCCGACGACGCCACGATGGAGCTTCCAATAGTGAAGGCCTGAGGCTGAAGCGGACCTGAAGGCGCCTGAGGGCGACTTCAGGAACGGCGCCTCCGGGAGCGGCGAAGGGTATGCGTTTTCACGAATGTCGCGCTAGCCTTGTCGGCTCCGTCCGCGGCGCGCCTGTAGCGCCGCCGCGCTCAGCGAGGACGCCGTCGCGGCGTCCTCCACGAGGAGAGAGGTATTTGCATGGCCGTCAATACCGAAGGCACCAAAGGCAACTACACGCACGCGGGCAACCTCAAGGCCCGTGTGAGCCTCTACGACTACCGCGAGCCCCAGATCGACCCGGTCGACATCGCAGCCGGGCTCCTGCCCGCCGACCTAGGGCTGGTGCTCGACGTCGGTTGCGGATACGGCCGCTACCTCAAGCGGCTGCGGGCCGACCACCCCGGCGCGACGGTCGTGGGCATCGACGCCGCGCCGGGGATGCTCGCCGAAGTGGAGCCGCCGATCATGGCGGCCGACGCCCAGGCGATCCCCTACCCGGACGGCAGCGTCGACGCGGTGCTCGCGATGCACATGCTGTACCATGTGCCGGACATCGCGAAGGCGGTCGGCGAGTTCCGGCGAGTCCTGAGGCCCGGCGGAACGCTCCTTGTCTCCACGAACACCGACGACGACATGGCGGTGCCGTACGCGCTCTGGACCAATGCCATCCGCTCGGTGCTCGGGCCCGACGCGTGGGTCCCTTCGACCGAGGTGCGCAACTTCGACTCCGCCAACGCGCCTGCGTACCTTGAGGCCGAGTTCGAGTCGGTGGAGCGGTTCGAAGAGCGAGGGCTGGTGTCGGTGCCCGAGCCCGGTCCGCTGATGGACTACCTCGTCTCGATCCGGTCCTATATCGACTGCGGCGACGCGGATTTCAATCGCGTCTTCGACGCGGTGGCGGCGGAGCTGGAGTCGCACTTCGCCGATCACGACGTCTTCGAGTTCGAGAAGGCGGTCGTCTTCTACCGGTGTCGGTAGGCGCAGCGAGAGCGGCCTACGACCGGGCCAGCGCGAGCGACGGGCGCGAGGCGCGTCAATCGTGTTGGTGTGCTTCAGCTCAGGCGGCCTGGTCGCCGAGAAGGGCTTCGATCGCCTTCGCTACGCCGTCCTCTGCTGCTGGTTCGGCGCGGTCGGTCGCGGCGGCGCGGGCTTCCGCGTGGCCTCCTGCCATCGCGTAGGAGCGGCCCGCCCAGGCGAGCATCGAGACGTCGTTCGGCATGTCGCCGAAGGCGATCACGTCTTCGGCGGCGATGCCGCGCTCGGCGCACCAGGCGGCCAGCGCGGTGCCTTTGGTCGCTTCGGTATCGGTGCATTCGATCTCGGGATAGCTGCCCCAGCGCCACAGGCTCACGCCGGGTATCGCGATGTGGGCGGTGGCCTCGTGCATCGCCTCGCCGGTGGTGGAGGCCGGGCCGTGGGCGAGCAGGCCGACGACGGGTTCGGTCTCGGCGAACAGGTCGTGGTCGCCTGCGACCTGGATCCACGGGTCGGTGAGGTGGAGGCCCTGGAAGTACTCCCCTTGTACGCGAAGGGTTTCGCCGGTCTCGATGGCGAAGTCGGCGGTGGGGAGCGCGGCGCGCAGTTGCCGGTGGAGTTCGCGTGCGAGCGGAAGCGGGATGGCGTGGCGCAGTTCGGCGGTCTGGCTGGCGGTGTCGAACCGGATGGAGCCGGTCGAGCAGAGGGCGGCGTCGAGGACGGCGGCGAGTTCGGGGACGCGGTGGACCGCGCGGGGCGGCCGGGCGGTCACGGCGAGGGTGAGGATGCCGCGTTCGCGGGCGGCCTGGAGGGCTTTCTGGTTGCGTGCGGAGAGGCGGCCCTGCTTGTCGAGCAGGGTGCCGTCGAGATCGGTGGCGATGAGTTTCGGTAGGGGCACCGGTTGAGTATCGGGGTCGGGGGCGTGTCGGGGCAACCGGGATAGGCGTGGCGGGCCGGAGGTGGTGTCCGGCCCGCGTCCCGTGTCAGGCGCGTTTCTTCGCGGAGCGGCGCCGCAGCAGTGCGCCGACGGCCCATCCGGCGATGAAGACGACGCTGATCATGATCCACATGGGCGTCTCGACTTTGACGAGCCAGAGTTTGACGGCCACTTCCTCGGTGTTGGCGAGGACGAACCAGACGGCGAGGGCGATGATCACGCCCGCGATGATGAGTCGGCGGATGGTGTTCCCGCCCTTGGCTTCAGCCGCGTTGTCGGACGACATGGCCCGCTCCTCTCCGTTGCGGTGAACGGGGTGGTCCGGACAGTATGGACGGTTGGGCGCTTTCGGGCGGGTGATCGGGGATATTCCGGGTCCCGGCGGTGTCGCGTTGCTGCTGAACACCATGCCGCCGGGGCCCGCGTCCGGTCGCTGACTACCGGTCAGACGGGCGACCCGTTGACGAGCACGGGGAACTTCTCGAGTTCGCCGGCGGCCTCGCCGTCTGGTCCGTAGAACGCCACCGGTTCTTGCAGCATGTAAGTCTGGTTGACCGGCGGGAACGCCTCCCCGTCTGCGGCTTCGCCTGGCACCATGCTGAACGGCGCGGTCTCCAGGGTCACCGGCTTCTTCTCGCCCGGCAGGCTCTCGATCTCGATCTGGATCACATACTGGTGTGCGGCCGGCGCACTGCCGCCGCCAGTGGACTGCTCCGGGTCGACCGAGGTGATCTGCACCTGCCCGAGGTCGCCTTCCTCACCGATCGGGCTGCGCAGCAGCACATCCGTGGCGCAGGGCCCCTCGCCCTCGGGCCTGTCGAAGAGGTTGGCCTGGCCTTCAAGCGGGCCGAGGTCGTAGGTCTTCGACTGCCCGGCCTCGCTGCCGTCGGAGGCGATGGTGATCTGGCCGCCGTGGCTGGCGATCGGAACGTTGATTGGGATATTGATCGGGATCGGCGTCACGATGGGCGCCACCTGGGCCGGCTGCTCTGCTTGGGCGGGCATCGCTGCCGCGGCGGCCAGGAGGGCCGCAGGAACTGCGATGCCGATCGCGCGCCGAGTGAGGCGGCGGGCGGTGGTCTCGGTCTTGCGAGTGTCGTTCCTGTTCATGCTGCTCCGTTTCCTGTACGGCGCGGCCGCAGGCAGCGACCGCTGCTGAGTGTCCGCACAGGACTATATGGGCGGTCTGGGACCAGCACGGCGTTTCGGGCGTTTTCCCGGAAGTCGAAGGGGCGGGGAGGGCATGTGCAAGGCCGCTCCGGGAGCACCCGAGGCGGCCTTGCGAAATGACCGGCAAGCGGCCGGTCGTGCGATCAGACGATCCGTCAGATTGCCGCTAGCTCGCGTACGGTGCGGCGGCGGCTTGGGCGGCGGTCATGAGCGCGCCCTCGTTCTCGGGCCAGAGGGTGCTGTCGACGCAGCTGTAGGCGGGGAAGAACCCGCCGCAGCGGCCGGTGTCGGGGCCGATCTCGAAGGTGAAGGAGGCGACGCCGAGTTCGCCGTAGGCCATGTCGTCGGTGGTGCCGCTGGTGCTGTAGCCGACGGTGTCGTCGTTGGTGCCGACGAAGTAGCCGTTGGAGTCCGCCATGGCTTTGCCGAGGGCGCGGAGTCCGGCGTCGTTCGGGGCCGCATCGGAGGTGTAGCCCCACGGGACGATGATGTACTCGCCGTAGGAGTGCAGGGTGATGAACACGTCGCGGGCGTCGTCGGGCGCGGCGTCCTGGGGGTTCTCGCCGCGCTGGTCGGGGTGGAGGGCGCGGAGCCAGTCCTCGACGGCCTGCGTCTCGGGTTCGGACCCGGCCGAGGAGCCCTGGAACGTCTCCGAGCAGGGGTTGGTGGAGTCGTCGCCCCATGCGAAGGTGGAGTTGCGGTTGAGGTCGACGCCGAGGCTGTCGCCGCAGTTCCCGTCGGTGTCGTTGGCGTTCTTGCGCTGGAGGACCGGGTCGTTGCCGCCTGAGGCGACGATGTCGACGCCGTCGGGGTTGGCGACGGGCACGACCCAGATCTCGGTGGTGTCCATGAGCTCGGTGACTTCGGCGTCGGTGCCGTAGCCGTCGACGAGCTTCTCGATCCAGCGCAAGGCGACCTCGCCGGTGGCGATCTCGCGGGCGTGCATCTGGGCGATGAGGGAGAACCGGGGCTTGGCCGAGTCCGGGTCGGTCTCGCAGTCGCCCGCCGCGATCTTGGTGAGGCAGATGGCGTAGACGTCGTGGCCGCCTTGGCCTTGGGTCTTGAGCCAGGAGTCGCCGATGTCGCGGAGGCTGGCGAGGTCGGGGTTGGCGTCGGCGATCGCCTGGAGGTCGGCCTCGTAGGAGTCGACGGTGCGGTAGCCGCCGTAGTAGGTGCCCTCCTGCTGGGCGGTGACGGGGAGTTCCTTGTAGACGGTGTCGACGAACTCGGGGTCGTAGCCGAGTTCGCGGGCTTCGGCGGCGAGGGTGTCGTCGCCGATGATGTGGGATTCGCTGCCGTGGTCGTGGGCGAGGGTGAAACCGAGTGCTTCGAGTTCGGCCGCTTCGTCGGCGGTGAGGCGCGGGACGGCCCAGGTGGCGGGTTCGCTGCCCGCGGGTTCGACCGGATCGGCTTGGGCGGTCAGGGTGGCGGCGCCGGTGGCGGCCGCGACGACTCCCAGCGCGATGCTCGCGGTGACGAGCCTTCGTTTCATGTGCTGTGTCCGTTCGCTTCTCGTCCCGCCGGGGTGCCGACGGGACGAAGGGGCGGTCAAGGGATCTTAATCATACATTTCCTGCCCAACTCCGTAAATACGCAACATATTGGGACACAATGGATTCCACTTCGGAGTGTTCGGTGGCGCAGTGGTCTACGGACCGGTCACGCGGCGCGTCAGCGAGAGCAGGTAGGCGTCCCGGTCGAGCGGGTTCGCGTCGGTCCGCGGCCGGGACGGCACGGCGCCGCACACCGGCTCGTGCCGCTCGAAGACGCTTTCAAGGACGCCTTCGCCGCTGGTCAGGCCCGGGAGGCGCTGGCCGAACCCGTGGACGGCCCCGGCCGGGATCGTGCCTTCGAGGGTGCAGCGGCCGCCGTCGAGCTCGGGCGGTTCGGGCACGGCGCGGAGCTTCGCGAGCGCGGCGAGCACGCCGCCGAGGTCGGCAGCGGGCAGCTCGATCCGGAAGCGGTGCAATGGTTCGCACACGACGGTGCCCGCTTCGCGGAGGGCCTCGGCGAGCACGAGCGGGACGAGGTTCCGGAAGTCCCCCGCGGTGCTCGACATGCTCTTGTCGAAGCCGCCGTGGGCGCTGGACTGCCGGGCCCAGTAGCCCGACCGGGTCATGGTGACGACGGCGCCTTCGACCTGCCAGCCGTGCAGGCCTTCACGGAGCGTGTCGTGGACGGTCTCCTCGACGGCTTTGAAGAACGCGAACGGCATCGAGCCCAGCTCCACGCCGAGTCGGAATTCGATGCCTGAGCCGCTGGCAGGTTCGACGCGCAGGCCAACGGTGGCCAGGAACGGGTTGGGGGCCTTGGCGATCACCTCGGCCGCCGCGCCGGTGCCCGTGACGCGCTCGACGCAGATTGCGGTGGACTCGCGGAAGGCGACCTCCAGGCCGTGCTCCTCGGCGAGGGTCGCGCCGATGACCTCCTTCTGGACCTCGCCGTAGAGCGAGACCGAGAGTTCCCGGCGGGCCTCGTCGTGGCGCAGGCCGATGAGCGGGTCCTGTTCGGCCAGTTGGGTGAGCGCCGCGTGGAGGGCGGGCCGGTCGGGTTCGCGGACGGGCGCGACCACGGTCTCCAGTGCTGGACGCAGGAACTGCTCGGTGCGGAGCTTCGGCGGCTCCCCGATCGCGTCACCGATCCGGACCTCGCCCAGGCCGCGGAGCTTCACGATGCGGCCCGCTTCGGCGCGCAGGCGCGGGCGGTCGGTGCCGTCCTCGAAAACGCTGATGCCGGTCACTTTGGCTTCGCGGCCGCCGCTGAGGCGCACACGGTCGCGCACCGCGATCCTGCCGGAGAACAGGCGGGCGTAGGCGATCCGCTCCCCCGCCGGGCCGCGCTCGACTTTGAACACCGTGCCGGAGAGGGGCGCTGCCGGGTCGCCTTCCGAGCCGGGCAGGAAGCGGCGGATGCCGTCGATGAGGCTTTCAACGCCTGCGCCGGTGATCGCCGACCCGAAGTGGACCGGGTGGGCCTGGGCTTGCGCGACGCGTTCGGCGAACGCGGCGGACAGTGCCGGGGCGTAGGACGGTGCCGAGCCGAGAGGCTGTGCCGCGTCACGCAGCACCGGGTCGAAGGCCGGTTCCGGGCTGGTGGACAGTGCCGCGTCACGTGCGACATGTGACATACCACTGGAGTTCGCCGAGGTAGCGGCACCTGCGGAGGAGTCGCCTTCGGCCAGGTAGGCGTTCAGCAGGTCCTCGTCGAGGAGTGCTTCGAGCACCTCCTCGGCGTAGGTCGCGTTGTGGACGCGCGGCACGCTCTGGGCAGCGGGGGTGCCGAGGGCGTCGACGGTGTCCATTGCGACCATGGCCGGGTCGAGCTTCGCGGCGAGGTCGCGCAGGAGCGATGCCGTGCGGGCGCCGGAGCGGTCGATCTTGTTGACGAACACCAGGGTCGGGACGCCGAGGCGGCGGAGGGCCCGGTACAGGACGCGGGTCTGGGCCTGGACGCCTTCGACGGCCGAGACGACGAGCACCGCGCCGTCGAGCAGGTTCAGGACCCGTTCGACCTCGGCGATGAAGTCCGGGTGGCCGGGCGTGTCGACGAGGTTCACTGCGGTGCCGCCGAGGTCGAACGAGACGACGGCGGACTTGATGGTGATGCCCCGGCGGCGTTCGAGGTCGAGCGAGTCGGTGCGGGTGCTGCCCGCGTCGACGCTGCCGACCTCGTCGATGATCCCAGCGGCTTGGAGGAGCCGCTCGGTCAGGCTGGTCTTACCGGCGTCGACATGGGCGAGGATTCCGAGATTGAGCGTGCGCAACAGCAGTCATGTCCTTGAGTTCGTGGTGACGTTTCTCGAATGACATGAACTGTTGGCGCATACCGGCTCCTCTTCGACGGGCGCGCGGCGGTGCCGCGGCTGCGCCCAGTCCAGCAGACCGGGCGGAGCCGCGCAACGGGTTATTCCGGATGCGGCGCCGGCCTAGGCGGCGGCCGCGGTGTCGTTGTCGAGGAGCCCTTCGATGATCTGGGCGACACCGTCCTCGGCGTTCGTGGCGGCCCGGCCGGTCGCGGCGGCGACGGCCTCGGGGTGGGCGTCGCCCATCGCGTACGAGCGGCCCGCCCAGGCGAGCATCGGCACGTCGTTCGGCATGTCGCCGAACGCGACCACCGCGTCGGGCCCGACCCGGCGGTCCTTGCACCAGGTGGCGAGCCCGAACGCCTTGTCAGCGCCGCGCGCATTGAGGTCGAGCATCCCGAAGTCGCCCCAGTGGCACATCGCGAGCCCGCCGAGGTCGGCGCCTTCGACGGCGGCGGCCATCTCCTCGCCGGTGCGCTCGGCGCAGTAGACCTTGATCTTCACGGCGCGCTTGGCGCGCTTGAAGACCGCGTCCGTGTCGGGCGCGAACTCCCAGTTGGAGCCGCCGACGAGCGCGCGGTACCCCTCCTCGCCGACGATGCCGACGCCGTTCTCGACGGCGAACACCGCGTCGGGCAGGCGCTTGGCGATCGCGGCGACCACTTTGCGGCCCAGGGAGATCCGGATCGAGCGGAGGATGCGGATGCGGTGCGTGGCGGGGTCGTAGACGATCGCGCCGTTCGCGCAGACCGCGCCGTCGAGGTACGGCAGGAGGTCGGGCAGCATGTCGACGCCGTAAGGGGTGCGGGCGGTGACGGCGACGACCGCGATCCCGTCGGCGCGGGCGGCCGCGAGCGCGTCGCGGGTCCGCTCGGACAGGGCACCGTCCGGGGCGAGGAGGGTGCCGTCCAGATCGGAGGCGATGACGAGGGGCTTGAGCACGGTTCCAGTATCGCCCGGCCCGGCAAGTGCGGCAACCGTACGAAGCGGCACGATCACCGCATCCGTTCGGACCCCTTGCGCACCAGCGGGTTTATCGCGTCGAGCGAACCGGGACCCCCGTTATTGACCTGTGAGTCAAGAATAGTGTAGGGTTCCGGACATGGGCAGGCCGAAGAACTTCGAACCGGACGCGGCCGTCGCGCAGGCGATGGAGACGTTCTGGACCAAGGGCTACGCGGGGACCTCCCCCGCGGACCTCGCCGAAGCCACCGGCGTCGGCAAGGGCAGCCTGTACCACGCGTTCGGCTCCAAGCGGGAGCTGTTCGGCAAGGCGCTCGACCTGTACGGGCGGGCCGGGTCCGAGATGACCGAGGCCTTCCTGAACGAGCCGGGCACCGCCAAGGAGCGCCTCCGCGCCTACCTGGTGCTCCTGATCGAGACCGACCTGAGCCTGCCAGCGCCGCGCGGCTGCCTCGCGGCCAACACCGCTCTCGAACTGGGCGGCAAGGACCCCGAGGCGACCGAGTCGGTGCGGCGGATGACGAACGAGACCATCCGGCTGTTCGCCGAGCGGCTCCGCAGGGGCCAGCGCGACGGCGACGTCGCGAAGTCGGTCGACGCGGAGGTCCAGGCGCACTTCCTGATGAACACCGTCGTCGGGCTGCGCGTGATGACGCAGACCCACGACCGCCCGGTGCTGCACCGGATCATCGACTCGGCCGTGGCCGGGTTCTGAACGCGGCGAACGCGCCCCCGTGCGGGGGCGTTTTTTCGGCCCCAATTTTTGACCTCAAGTTCAAGAACGATCGGAAGGCAACACCCATGGAACTCGGACTCACCGGCAAGACCGCCCTCGTCACCGGGGCCAGCCGCGGCATCGGCCTCGCGATCGCCGAGGCCCTTGCGGCCGAGGGCGTCCGCGTCGTCGGCGCCGCCCGCACCGTCACCCCCCAGCTGGAGAAGGCCGCCGCGGCGACGGTCAGTGCCGACCTGTCCACCCGGGAAGGCGCCGAGCGGATCGTCGCCGAGGCCGCGAGCGCGGTCGGCGGGATCGACCTGCTCGTCAACAACGTCGGCGGCGGCGACGCCGACCGCCTGGTCATCGGCGGCTTCCTCGACATCCCCGCCGAGCAGTGGCAGGAGGTCTTCAACCTCAACCTGTTCAGCGCCGTGTGGACCACCAAGGCCGCGCTGCCGGGCATCATCGAGCGCCGGGGCGCGATCGTGAACGTCTCCTCGGTCAACAAGTACCTCCCGGCCGTCGGCCCGATCGGCTACAGCGAGGCCAAGGCCGCACTGACGGCCTTCTCCAAGCGGCTCAGCGAGGAGCTCGCGCCGCAGGGCGTGCGGGTCAACACGGTCTCGCCCGGCGTCATCGGCTCCTCGCTGTGGCGCGACGAGAAGCGCTTCGGCGGCAAGGTGGCCGAGGCCTACGGCGTCGCGCACGGCGACCTCCTCGAGGCGATCCCGGCCCAGTTCGGCATCGCCTCGGGGCGCATCGGCGAGCCCGAGGAGGTCGCCGACCTCGTGGCGTTCCTGCTCTCGGACCGGGCGGCGAACATCCACGGCGCCGACCACGTGATCGACGGCGGCACCCTCAAGGCCGCGTAGCGGTGCACGGCGGGCGCGGGGCCGCACGCGCCCGCCTGCTCCACTCCAGACCCAGCCGTTGCGGGTCCGTGATGTCAAGTTTGGGTAACGGCGGGGACCAGTCCCGGTCCCCTGTCGTCACACTAGTAGTGCCGTCGATTCGCACGGCCGCTCTACCCTGGACTGCGACCCTCCGTTGAAGGAGCCCCATCATGGCCTACAACCCGCCTCCGCACTACAACCTCGGCGGCCCGAGCGACCCCCAGCCGCCGCAGAGCGTGCCGCCCGCCTATTCGCCGCTGCAACCGCAGTACGACACCGGGTACGCGCCCCAGTCACCGGTGTCGATGCCGCCGCCGACGGCGCCGGTCCCGTCCCAGCCCGCGTACGGGACGCAGCCGCTCCTGCAGCCGCCCCCCGCCGCGCCCCGCAAGTCGCCGGTAGTGGCGATCCTCGCCACCCTCATGGCGATCGCGCTCGCCGGGGCCGTCGTGTCGATCGCGCTGTGGCTCAGCGCCACCGGCGACCTGGAGGACGTCGAGGCGCGGGTCGCCGACCGAGACGAGCAGATCTCGCAGCTGGAAGACGACCTCGAAGCGGCCCAGGCGCAGGTGTCGGAGCTGGAGGGTCCGGCCGCCGAGGCGGAGACGCTGCAGGCGTGCATCGACGACCTCAACGAGTACTACGCCACCCCTGCGGGTTCGGAGGAGGAGACCGCGGCGCTCGAGGCGGTCGAGGTCTCCTGCGCCGGCCTGATCTGACAGGCCTGATCTTCAGAGGCTGAGCGACGGGAGGGCCCGGCGGCCGATCGGCTGCCGGGCCCTCCCGTTGCGCTACAGGGCCTTGTGACGCTGAAAGGCGACGGGGATGCGCAGTTCGTGGCCCTTGAACAGGTCGGCGACCGGTCCGTTCGCGGCGGCCAGGGCTTCGGCCTCGGTCATCCAGCGGTGGTCGGAGGCTTCGAGCGGGGCGAGCCGGATGGCCTGGTCCGGGTCCGTCCGGCAGGCGGTGAAGCTCATGATCATCGGCATGCGGCTGTCGCCGAGATTCGTGTCCCGCTTGTCGAACGCCCAGGACAGGCCCGTGAGTTCGACGTCGAGGCCGGTCTCCTCGGACGCTTCGCGGACCGCGGCCAGGCCGACCGGTTCGCCGACCTCGGCGCCGCCGCCGGGCACGGCCCACTGGCCGGTGTCGGTGCGCTGGATGACGAGGACGCGGCCCTCGTCGTCGAAGACCGCGGCGTCGGCGCCGGTCGAGATCATGTCGGCGGCGAGGTCGCCGCAGTCGATGCGCGGGTAGGCGAGGTCGGCCGCCATGGTCCGTTCGCAGTGGGCGGCGACGCGGTGGTGGCGTTCGACCGAGTACGGGCTCGTCGCGTCCGCGAGGGCGGCCTTCGCCAGATCGGCGACGGCGTCGAGGATCGCTTTGGCCTCCGTCGAGACACGCAGTGGCTCACGTTCGCGCACGACGGCGCTGGCGGCGGGGGCGTAAGTGGGCAGGTCGCCGTCGAGGTCGGTGTCGGCCGGTTCGAGGAGCTTGGCGGCGGTTTCGGCGTCGAGGCCGGTCGTGCACTCGTAGACGAGCAGGTAGGTGTGCGGGCAGGGCAGGTCCGCGAGGTCGGTGTCGGCGATGGCGGCCGGTTCGGCGGGGACGTCGGCCCCGAGGGCGGCGGCGGTAGCGGCGAGGCGCTGAGCGAGGGTGTCAGTGCGGAAGCGGCGGCGGTGCACGAGCCGCGTGCCGTCGCCGCAGTCGATGCGGAACTCGGTGCCGGGGATGGGGGTCCGCAGTTTGCCGTCGGTCGCGAAGACCGCCCGGATCGCCTCGTAGGGGCGGTGGTCGACGAGGGCGAGGAGCGCGGCAGCGTAGTCGCGCAGCTCCCGCAGGCGGGTCTCCTCTCCGGGGTCGGCGCCCCAGTAGAGGCCGTTGGCGGCTTCGGCGCGGAGCATGTCGGCGATGCGGGCGAGCCCGATCGCCTCGTGCCGCCCGGGGTTCGCGTCGGCAGTGGGGTTCGTCGTCATGGCGCTCCTGTGCTCGGCGGTGCGGGAGGGTCAGATCGTACGCTGTCCGACCGCCGCGCGGGCGTTGCTCAGCGCCTGCTGTGTCGAGGCGATGAGGGCGGGGTCGCCGAGCTTGCGGCGCATGAGGAGCGCTTCGGTGAGGACTTCGACGGCGAGGTGCGGGCGGCGGGCGTCGATGAGGTGCTTGCCGTAGTGCTGCAGTGCGAAGTGGAGGGAGTTGGGGCTCTCGGCCTGCGCGATCTCGATGGCCTGCTCGTAGAGCGGTTCGGCGGCGGCGAGCTCGCCGGGGTAGCGGTGGGCGTCGCCGAGGTTGATGAGGGACGCGACGCGCTGGCGGGCGGTCGCGGCGCGGTCGAGGGCGACGGCGAGGACCCGCTGCGCCTCGGCGTACTCCCCCAGGGCGATGAGGCCGACGCCCGCTTGCCGCAGGTCGGGCTGGGCGAGGCGGTCTTCGCGGTTGAGCTCGTAGCGCACGAGCCGACGCAGCCGGTCGGGTTCGGTCGCGTACATGCGCCCGTCGTTGCCGATGGCGATGAGTTCGGCGATCTGCTGCTGCTCAGTAGACAATGGCGTGTCCCCCGTTCCGCGCCTGGGATGGGCCGTGAGGCGGCCTGAGGCGAGGATAGAGCGGGGCCGGGCGTTTGCCCAGCCCCAAGCCCCGCATCAACGGTAGCTCGGCGGACTCAGGGGCGGCGGAGGATGAGCCCCTGGTACTGGTCGATGTCCGATTCGAGTGGTATGTGGCGGGTTTCGACGGGCTCGAAGTGCTCGGCGGCGAGGGCTTCGATGCGTCCGGCGGTGAAGAACGAGAAGAATCGCTTCGGTTCGTACCGGTCGCCCTCCCAGACGCCTTCGAAGTCCTGGCCGCCGTACTGTCCCCAGTAGAACCATCCGTCGGGGGCGAGGACGCGGCGCACTTCGGCGAGCACGCCGGGGAGTTCGGCCTTCGGGACGTGCAGGAGGCAGTTCATGCCGAACACGGCGTCGAAGGACGCGTCCTCGAACTGGAGGTCGCTGAAGTCCATCACGGCCGCGTCGAGGCCCTTGGCCCGGCAGTGCGCGACGAGTTCGGGCGAGAGGTCGACGCAGGTGACCGCGAAGCCCTCGTCGGCGAAGAACCGGCCGCTGACACCGTGCCCGGCGCCGATCTCCAGCAGGCGTGCCGATTCGGGGAGCCGGGCCTTGAAGCGGTTGCGCTCCAAGGCCTTCCAGGGGGCGTCGGCCATGCCTTCGCGGGATTCGGCCTCGGCGTCGTACGACTGCCGCAGTTCCTCTTTGAGCGCTCCGTAGTCCATGCGACCGATGATGCCAGAGGGGTGCGACAGCCGGGGTCTAGCGGAGGCCGGCTTCGGCGAGGGCGCGGTTGCGGGCCTTCTTGGGGAGCCGGTCGACGTAGACGGTGCCCTCCAGGTGGTCGTACTCGTGCTGGAGGCAGCGGGCCAGGGTGCCGGTGCCCTCGATGCGCACCGGTTTGCCGTCGCCGTCGAACCCTTCGACGACGGCGGTGGTCGCGCGCGGGGTGTCCTCGAACGCGCCGGGCACCGACAGGCAGCCCTCGTCGCCGACCATGAGCTCGCGGGGCGCGGGCGGGAGGGTGAGCACCGGGTTGACGACGGCGGCCACGGTGCGCTCGCCGTCGGCGTCGTCGCAGTCGAGCACGAACACCCGGGCGTCCACGCCGATCTGGTTGGCCGCCAGGCCGACCCCGTCGGCCGCGTACATGCTCGCGAACATGTCCTCGATCAGCGCCGCCAGATCGTCGTCGAAGGCCTCGACGGGTTTGCAGGCGCGGTGCAGCACGGGTTCGCCGTACCGCGTGATCGGGCGCGCGGTGCCGTGCCCGCCGGGGGTGGGCTCGGGCGCGTCGTGTTCGTGGTCGGGCACCGGTGTCTCCTTGTCCGCCAATCGGTCTCCCTCTTGGGCTGGGTCCTGTCACGAGGCGGTGGCATATCACATGTCACACATCCGCCCCGCTATTGCAAGTCTATTGCAACAGACTCGGGCGGCCGCCCCGCTTCCGGGGAGCCGGTCCGCGGTGCTGCGGCACAGAGCGCAGGCGCGGACCCGTGGGCCCGCGCCTGCTCCACTATGCCTCAGAGGCTCCAGACCTCGACTTCGCCGGTCGCGGTGCCGGTGACGACGACCTGGCGGCCGTCGATCTCGGTCACCTCGGCGCCCGTGAGCGCCTCGTCGCCGGTGTGCGCGGCGAAGCTCTCGCCGACCTGCGCCCCGGATTCGAGGTCGAACAGGCTCAGCCCCTGGTCGCCGGAGGCGAGCACGAGGGCCTTGCCGTCGGCCTCGATCACGCGCAGCCCGGTGACGGTCTGGTAGAGCTCCTGGGCCGGGGTGCCGTACGCCTCGGCGGTGCCGAGGTCCCACGCCTGGATGGCGCCTTCACCGGTGACGGTGACCGCGAGGCTCTTCCCGGCCGCCTGGCCCGCCGCGAGCGCCATGATGTCGTAGGCGAGCTGGTCGAACGTGCCGCCGACGGCATCGCCGCTGGCGAGGTCGGTCACGACGACGCGGTTCTCGTAGTGCGTGACGGCGAGCAGCGTGCCGCCGACCTCCGCGAACTGCAGGCCGTACCCGTAAGAGGTGGAGATGTCGGTGATGGCGTTCCCGGTGAACAGCTGCTTCACCTCGTAGTCGGTGGCGTAGGCGGGCGTGCCGTCCCACAGGCCGTACCAGTAGATCGTGTCGTACTGCGACTCGCGGTCGGCGACAGGCGTGGCCGGGTCGTCGAGGTACCAGGTGTCGTCGGTCATGCCGTCGCTGGAGAAGACCGCGACGCGGCCGCCGGACTCGGTGACCGTGCCGAGGCTCGTGATCGGCCCGTCGTGGCCCCGGTACTCGTCGATGAGCGAGCCGTCGGCGGGGTCCCAGATGCGGACGATCGCGTCCTCGCCGCCGGTGAGCACGACGTTCGCGCCGTCGAGCTGGGCGACCTCCACCTGCGTGACCGCGCCGACGTGCGGGGAGGCCATCTCGGCGACCTGGTCGCCCTGGACCGCATCGGCCAGCGGCACGAGCCCGCCGTCGTCTCCTGTGGACGCCGAGCCGTCGTCGCTGTCGGCGTCGTCGCCGGTGGACGCCTCGTCGGACTCGGTGGTCTCAGACTGCGTGTTCTCCAGCGCCGAGTCTGGGTCCTGCTCGTCCTTCGGGAGGAACTGGAACGCAGCCAGCGCGCCGACGGCGAGGACGAGCACGCCCGCGACGGAGGCGAGGACGGCGACGCCCTGTTTGGACTTGATCCACGGGCCCTGCTGGGGCGCAACGGGACCGGTCGGGTACGGCCCGGTCGGCGGGCCCTGGGGTGCGGCCATCACCGGCTGGGTGAGCGGGTAGGGCGGGCTGCCGGGCATGGACTGCGGCGTCGGCTGGGGAGCGGGCTGCAGCGCCGCGGGGCTCGGAGCGGAGGTGTTCGGAGCGGAGGTGTTCGGGGCAGCGGTGTTCGGGGCAGCGGTGTTCGGAGCAGCGGTGTTCGGAGCAGAGGGCTGCGGGAGCCGCATCGTCTGACCGGTCGGTGCGGGGACCGGACTCGGCATGGGGGCCACCGGACTCGGGATCGGGGCGGCGGCCGGGGCGGTGGTCTGCGGCGGCAGGGCCGGGCTCGGGACCGAGATCGGGGTGTTCACGGTGTGCTGGGCGACCAGGCCGCCTTCGGAGACGGCCAGTTCGGGCTGCTCGATCGCGGACGGGGCGATGCCGATCTCGCGGTGCAGCAGGGTGGCGACGAGCGGCATCCGGCTCGCGGCGCCGACGAGGAACAGCGCGGCGATCTGCTCTTTGGCGAGGCCCGATTCGCGGATGACCCCTTGGGTGACGCGGAGGGTGCGCTCGACCAGGGGCGTGCAGACCTGTTCGAGCTCTTCGCGGGTGAGGTGGGCGTCGATGTCGAGGAGCGGGATGGTGAGCTCGGTCGAGGCGCTGCGCGAGAGGCGTTCCTTGGCGCTGCGGACCTCGTCCATGAACGCGGTGCGGTGGCGCAGGTCGGCGGGCTCGGTCGGGCTGGTGAGCCGAGTCCAGCGTTCGTCGTCGGGCCGGATGGTCTTGGCGACGTGCTCGGCGAGGGCCTGGTCGAAGTCGAGGCCGCCGAGGTCGTCCGCGCCGTCCACCGCGAGGACGTCGAAGCCGTTGGTGGCGCGGCGCAGGACCGTCGCGTCGAAGGTGCCGCCGCCGAGGTCGTAGACGACGACGCCGCTGCCGGGCGGGACGTGCGCGCCGAGGGTCTCGACGAAGTAGCTGGCAGCGGCGACCGGTTCGGCCACGAGGTCCACTGTGCCGAGTCCGGCGGCGGTGGCGGCGTCGGCGACGACGTGGCGGCGGGTCGGGCCCCACGCGGCGGGGACGGTCACCGTGACGGGGCCGAGCGAGCCGAGGGTCTGCTCGCATTCGCGCGCGACCCGGGAGAGGACGGCGGCGATGACGCTGGTGACGGGGATCTCGGCGTCGCCGAGGAGGATCTGGGCGTCGTCGATGCGGCGCTTGGGGTTCGGTTCGTACCGGTCGGGCTTGCGGCGGCCGGAGTGGACGGCGTCGGCGCCGACGACCGGTCCGCCCTCGTCGTTCATGAACACCGCGGAGGGCAGCTGCGGGGAGCCGTCGAACAGCTGCTGGTGGACCCGGCCGTCGGCGCGGCGGATGGTCGCCACGGTGTGCGAGGTGCCGAAGTCGACGCTGATCGAGGCCGGGCGGGGGCTGGAGAAGGACATGCCGCAACTGTAGTGACCTGGGTCCACCGCCTGATGTGTAGGGAACTCCCGTCCCGCGTGGACCCGTGTGCTTAGCGGGCGCCTGGGAGAATGCGCGGGTGGGTTTGCAGACGCAGTTGCGGCGGGCGATCGCGGTGTTCCGGTTCGCCGCTCTGGGCTATCCGGTGCTGCTGGGCGCCTTGGCGTTCGAACATCTGAGGCAACCGGTGGCGGCGGCGCTGCTGGTGGCCGCGCTCGTGGGCTGGACGGCCGCCGTGAGCTACCGGTACACCCGCAAGGGGTACGAGGACCAGGTGGTCTACGCCGACCTCGCGGTCACGGCGGTGGCCGTCGCGGTGTCGGCTTGGGCGCTGGCGGTGGACGGGCGGGCGGTGCCGATCTCGTTGGGGCCGTGGATGGCCGGGGTGGTGCTCGCGTGGGGTGCGGCGTGGGGCAGGCGCAGCGGGGCCGTCGCGGGCGGCGTGATCAGCGTGTTCGGCATGGTGTTCCGGGGCGGCATCAGCGACAACACCGTGAACGAGGCGGCGCTGCTGGTGCTCACCGGTTTCACCGTGGGCCACCTGGTGCGGCTCGGCGTGGAGGCCGAGGAGCGGACCCGGCGGGCGGTCGAGCGGACCGCCGCCGCGAAGGAGCGCGAGCGGCTGGCCCGCGACATCCACGACTCGGTCCTGCAGGTCCTGGCGCTGGTCCAGCGGCGCGGCAACGAGATCGGCGGCGAAGCTGCCGAGCTCGGGAGGCTCGCGGGGCGCCAGGAGGAGGCGCTGCGGGCGCTCATCTCCTCAGAGGCGTACCAGCATCCGCTCGACGGGCGGCGCGACCTGCGGGAACTCGTGGGGCGGCACGCGGGCGAGGCGGTCACGGTGGCAGCCCCGGCGACGCCGGTGCGGCTGCCCGCGGCGACGGCGCGGGAGGTCGCGGCGGCCGTGGCGAGCGCGGTCGACAATGTGCGGGAGCACTGCCCGCCCGGGACGCGGGTGTGGCTGCTGCTGGAGGACGACGGCGATTCGGTGGCGGTGAGCGTGCGCGACGACGGGCCCGGGATCGCGCCGGGCCGGCTCGCCGAGGCCGCCGCCGAGGGCCGTCTCGGTGTGGCGCAGTCGATCGAGGGCCGGGTGCGGGAACTCGGCGGCACGGTCTACATCGTTTCGGGGCCCGGGGCGGGTACGGAGATCGAGATGCGGGTGCCGCGTCCGAGGACGGAAGGGGACGCCGATGGCAACGCTCATCGTGGTCGATGACCACCCGATCTGGCGGGAGGCGATCGCCCGCGACCTCACCGGGGCCGGGCACCGCGTGCTCGCCGTATGCGGAGAGGGCAAAGCGGCGCTGACCGCGATCCGGGGGCTGCGGCCCGACGTGGCCATCCTCGACCTGCAGCTGCCGGACCTCTCCGGTGTCGAAGTGCTGCGAGGACTCGGCGAGGACTGCCCGACGGCGGTGCTCATCCTCTCGGCGAGCGGCGAATCCGCCCACGTGCTCGAGGCGATGAAGGCCGGGGCGCGCGGGTACCTCGTCAAATCGGCGTCGGCGGCCGAGCTCGCCGACGCCGTCGAACGGGTCGCGGCCGGGGACGCGGTGTTCACGCCGGGCCTGGCGGGGCTCGTGCTCGGCGAATACCGGCGGCTCGCGAACGCCGGTGAAGCGGAGCGCCCGAAGCTCTCCGAACGCGAGACCGAGGTGCTGCGGTTCGTCGCCAAGGGACTGAACTACCGCGAGATCGCCGAGCGGCTCGTGCTGTCGCAGCGCACGGTGCAGAACCACGTGCAGCACATCCTCACCAAGCTCCAGCTCCACAACCGGGCGCAGCTCGTGCGGTATGCGATCGAGCAGGGCATCGATGGCGACTGAGTACTTTCGGACCCCGGAAATGAGTAGAAGCGCCGATGCGCGGGGCGCCTCGGGCACGGTCCAATAGAGGCATGAACGCCTACATCACCGCCGCCGGCGCGTACCTCCCCGGTCCCCCGGTCGGCAACGACGAGATCGCGGCGCGCCTCGGCGGGGTCGACGAGCGCGGCGACCGCCTGCGCCGCCGCATCCTGGCCGCGAACGGGATCGCCAAGCGCCACTACGCGCTCGACGAGCAGGGCCGCACGACCGAGCTGAACGAGGAGCTGGCCGCCAACGCGCTCCACGCGGCTCTGGACGAACGCGGGCTCGGCGCGGCCGACCTCGACATGCTCGCCACCGCGACCACCCAGGGCGACCTGCTCGTGCCCGGCTTCGGGTCGATGGTCCACGGCCGCTTGGGAGGCGGGCCGATGCAGGTGCTCTCCGCCTCCGGAGTGTGCGCCTCCAGCCTGGCCGCCCTCGACGCGGCCGTCGCGAAGGTGCGGCTGGGCGACCGGCGGCGCGCGGCCGTCGTCGGCAGCGAACTGTCGAGCCGGTGGCTGCGCGGCTCAAGGTTCCACGGCGGAGGCGGCGACGGCGACGCGCACTTCCTGCGGTGGATGCTCTCCGACGGCGCCGGAGCCGTGCTGGTGGAGGCGCAACCGCGCCCCGACCGACCCTCGCTGCGCGTCGACTGGGTCCGCACCGTCTCGCTCGCCCACGCCAACCAGGTGTGCATGCGCGCCGGCATGGGCGAGGGCACGGCCCCCGTCGCCGGCCGCACGTGGCAGGACATGGGCAGCGCCGCCGCGGCCGAGCAGGCCGGGATGATGCTGCTGCGCCAGGACACGAGCGCGCTCGGGGCCCTCGCCGAGGCCGGGCTGAAGGAGTTCCAGACGCTCGCCCGCGACGGTCTCATCGACCTCGGCAAACTCGACCACGTGCTGTGCCACTACTCGACGAACGCGTTCCGCGACATCGTCTTCGACCAGCTCGCCTCGGCCGGGGCGGACATCGACACGAGCCGGTGGTTCTCCAACCTCGAGACGCGCGGGAACACCGGCGCCGCCTCGATCTTCATTGCGCTGGAAGAGTGCTGGCGCACCGGGCGGTTCGAGCCCGGACAGACCGTCCTGCTGGCCGTGCCCGAATCGGGCCGGTTCACGTTCGGGTTCGCGCATCTGACCTGCGTGGACGCTGCAGCGGAAACGCCTGCGGCCCTGCCCGTTCCGGCCCCGGCTCCGGCCGCCGTGGCCCGCGTCGAGCCGCGTTCAGCGAGCATCCACGACCGGCTCGACGCCGTCTGGCAGGAGTTCGGGCAGCGGCTCGACCAGGTCCCGGTCATGCAACGCCTGAGCGAGGGCACCGCCACCATCGAGGACTACCGGCGGCTCCTGTTCAACCTGCGCCAGCAGGTCGCCGACGGCGCCCGCTGGATCTCCCGCGCCGCCTCCAACTTCTCCGTCGAGATGTTCGACCTCCGCAGCGCCGCCATCGGGCACGCCGCCGAAGAGCACCGCGACTTCATGATGATCGAGCGCGACTACGCCGCGTGCGGCGGGAACATCGAGGACATCCGCTCGGGCGAGAAGAACATCGGCTCCGAAGCGCTGTCGGCGTACATGTTCCACACCGCGAGCCAGCCCGACCCGATCGGGCTCCTCGGCGCCATGTTCATCATCGAAGGGCTCGGCACCGTCAAGGCCTCCGGGTGGGCCGCCCGGTTCAAGGAGACGCTCGGCCTGCGCGACGACCAGGTCAGCTTCCTCGCCTACCACGGCGAAGCCGACGACGACCACTTCGCGAAACTCCAGGCGATCCTCAACTCCCCGCGGATCGACGCCGCGGCCGCCGACGCGATCGTCAAGACCGCCAGGACCGTCGCCCGCCTCTACGCGCTCCAACTGGAAGAACTCGACAATGTCTAAAGGGCACCCGCTCGCCGACCCTCCTATATGGGAGTCGATGATCGCCGACCCCGCGATGCCGCTGGAACCCGACGTCGCCCGCATGGTCACCGACGACCAGCGGCAGTGGACCCGCACCTGGATCTACCCGGTCCTGCGGCCCGTCTCGCGGGTGCTCGCGCTCGTCATCGTCGCCATCAAACGCCTCACGCCGGTGCGCTGGACCGCGCACCGGCTCATGGACCGGCTCTGCCTCTGGTTCCTGCGCCGCTTCGTCTCACCGCTCGCCGTCGAACTCCTCATCCGGCACTTCGTGATCGAGACGAACCTGCTCAACTTCATCGTCCGAAACACGGCCACCGGCATCGAACCGGTCAGCCTGCGCCCCTTGAACCTCGCCGGGCTCGGCGACCGCGCCGTCATCGAACACGACATCAACGTCTACGAAGTGCTCGCCGCGCTCGACATGAACCGGACCGGGCCGCTCGACTTCTCCGGCCTGGACATGCCGCCGCTCGACCCCGAACCGCACCGGTTCCGGCTGCTGCGCCTGGACATCCAGACCGCCCTGTGCCTCATGAACCTGCCGTTCGCCGCCTGCCTCACCCCCGACGAGTACCGGCGGGCCGTGCACTCCATGCGCTTCGACGACTCGATCCTCGCCATCCTCGCCGACATCACCGGCGACCCGGTGTTCCTGCGCTGGCAGAACGGCGACCTCTCGATCCGCGCCGACTCCAACACCGACGTGCCGCACGCCGTCTACCGCCACGCCGTCGTCTGCGAATACGCGCACGCCCGATTGGTGCAACTCGCCGCGAATAGATGAACCTCGATGCCGTTCTGTCCGGTTGCCGACAGTTCCGTCCCTTTCGCGTCAAGAAGCCGTCAAGAACGTTGACGTGGCCGAGGACGCGGTGGTGCGCTTGGGATACCAGCGGAACACAACCGGAGGTGGAAGATGGAGCGCACGCCCTCGACCCCGTACTCCCGCATCGGCGGCCTCGCCGCCCTCAGCGGCTCGGTGCTCACGGTCGGCTCGATGTTCATGCCCTGGGTCGACACCGCCGGAGGCGGCTCGCTCGACTACTGGCACCTCTCCGGTGTCGACGGCGTCCGGCCCGACACCCGGGCCTACCTCATGTCCCTCGGGCTCATGCTGCTCCTGGTCGTGTGGTGCGCCCTGTACTTCACGCTCCACACCCACGAGACCCGGACCGCCTGGGCCTTCGGCGGCCTCGCGGGCGCGATGATCCTCTACGGCAGCGACCTGCGCATCAGCGAAGACCTCCCGGCCGGCTCGCTCGCCACCGGCGAAGTCGCCGCCGTGATCGGGCTGCTCCTGCTCACCGCGGGGTCGGTGATGGCGCTGGCCGCCAACATCCCCGAACCCGCGCCTGTGCGGCAGCGGACCGGGAAGGCCTCGCTCTAGACACGGGACCGGGCTCGGTCCTTCGGGAAAGCGCGGTAGTACATCACACGCCACATGTCACACATCGCGAAGTCGGGGGGGGGGGGGGGGGGGGGGGGAGAAGGGCGGGGGGGGGGGGGGGGGGGGGGGGGGGGGGGGGTGGGGGCTTTTTGGAGGAAAAGAGCGGAATCGGGGGGGGAGA